>JAKPKF010000192.1 GCA_029553845.1 bacterium
TAGCCTGATAGGTTAGTATTTGTAATACGCTTAATTAGATCACTCTTCAAGCCTTCCAGGTCACTCCAGAAGATAAAATTGAAGTGGTCTATGTCAAAGTGTATGTTCACTTTGTCGCTCTCCCTACAGCAGTATATAACCGGAATATATCGACCAGTGGCATATCCAGCCTCGTAATACACACCTGGTCTATTGTCTGTGAAGTCAGCAATTACAAATCTACTACTGTCTATTTGGAGTTGTATATTCTTGATTACTTCATCGTTAAAATCAAAGTCTTTGCTTCTTAACGCAGTTAGATGGCAGTGCTTAACAGCTTCTTGAATAGCATCGGAGTATAATGTATCTAACTCAGGGTTGAACGACATGGCTACGAAAACCTGTTTTGATTCATAATTTGGGTTTATAATGTCCTCAGCATGACTTATACCTTCCCCAGTTAAAGATAAATGCGCACCACCGCCAGAAAATCTAAGTAGTTTGAACCAACCTTTGCTCTCAATGTAATTTAGTACCATTTGCATTTTAGTATCGTTTTCAATACCAAACTGAAGAGCGTTCTCCATTGAAAGCGCCAACTCCTTAGATATGTTATCTTCATCAGTGAAGACTTTAACTAAAACCAATTCTGCAATGTCTTTGACTTTAACAGGAACAAAGATGCCAGCCAATATCTCCTCCCTATTTGATGCGCTAACATAAACATGCTCATCTCTATAAAACCTTGTTCTGATTGCGAATGAGAGTTTTGCGTCTTTCACTTTATTACTGAAAGTAGCGTATGCTGTACCCGAAATCTCATACCGCCCGCAGTTAGGGCAAACAATAACCGATCTATCAGCTCCACCACTATGCGCTGCGAGCGTTATGTTGTCCGCTTTACATATTGGGCACTCAGAACTTGCCATTGTTATAAATCCTCTTCTGTTGAGTCCGCAATAATCGAATCATTCATGCTAATTGCAATCTTCTGTTGATACTCATTTTCCACGAAATCAATCTCCTCTTGAGAAAAATCATATAGCTTGTATACTAATTGATCGATCTCATTTTCGAGTGAGGATGTATCAGCAGAAGAATCGTCCTGCTTACTTAGTATAATCTCATCGACTAACTCGATAAACAATTCCTGATCTTCTGGAGAAATAAGTTTGATGGGGATTTCTGAAAGAGGTTTTGCATACAATTCGAGCAATTCGCCTTTCCTTTTGCCCTTATGATATAGCCAGATGTAGTAGACTTTACTGTTCAGAAGCGCAAGAACGTATTTAAGGCTGATGTTATAGTTTGCCTTCGTAATGAAGTAACAATCTGCACTACTAAACCATTCGTCCTCATTATATGCAAATGTATTTCTTCTGGATCTTTGAGGGACCACGATTTTAGGACTAGTAAAAATATCTATAGATCTAGGCCATTGCAGTTGAAAATAAGAAATTACCCCATTAACAACCTCTCTGCGTTGGTTCAAAACATCCTCGAATTTGCATAAGTGTCTGTTTATATTAGGTAAATCGGCCAATGACATGACGTTCCTGTCCAGATAGAGTATCTTCCTTGGCGTAGTATCATGGCAAACATATTTCCCTATATTTGAATTCTTAAAGAATTGTTTCAACAGTGCGTTTTCTGCTTCGTTGAATGATGAGATAACCGTTTGATCACGTGAGTTGTTTAAATCAAAAACGAATACTCCATCACCTCTTTGTACTTCAGTATCATAAATTGCATCCATATTTCTATTTGAAACACTATCACAACCACTTACTATTCCTTGGTTTACTTGGCACACACTCCCTAACGTAACACTCGTTCTTTGCAGTTTTGTCAATATACTATGGATATTGACGCCCGACAACATAATATCGCTTTCTAATCGGATATAGTGCTCTTCGCCATCGTATAAATTCTTCTGTGGGATGGAATGATAAACGGTTTCTTTATCTGTGCCAGAAAAGATGTTTTTTAAGATTTCCGGGGTTGCTATGCCCCTCCTCCGCGTAATACAGGTATTACAGACCACAGTAGGATTGAAAGCCTTTTTTAAAATACTCACCATATTGTGCTGCCCAAGAGCTGATTCAAAAATCTTGAGTTCATAAAAATTTATTAAGCGCAAGAAACACGCTCTATTGAAAAAGTCAGATCTCAATACCGATGCCCCCGTTGCTGTGGGAAAATAATTCGTAGTAATGAATGCAATGGACCCATTATCGGCTGTTAAGTTTAATGCCAGGTGAAAGAAGAAGTAGAACAAGTCCATTTTACCATTGTAAAACTTGCGTAGTTTGCCCTTCTTGACTTCCCTGAATATCTCTTTGTGACCCTGTTCTTTTACATAGGGAGGATTAGCTATTATCACGTCAAAACCATCTTTTTTATGAAACACCTCGGAGAAAAATAGCTCGAAATCGAAAACTTTCATCCCATGGGTTAGTGTGTTAATCAAAACGTCAATGGTCTTTTTGTGTTCAGCCTTTTTATCTGCATCTGTTTCATCGAATAAAGAGTCTTTCTCTTTTTCGATTTGTACGGTCATGTAGTCATTAAGAGCATCTATCTCAATACCAATTAGCGAATTGCCAGCAACTATCTTGTAATCAAGATTAGGTAAAGGTTTAATCTGCTGTACGTTCTCTTCGTCAACTACTAAGGATAACCATAATCTGAGCTTAGCTATTTCTACTGCCCCAAGATCTATATCAGCTCCGTACAAGCTACTTTGAATAGCATGGCGCTTGAAATTGTAGGGAGTCCTGTCATGCACATCATTAAAATATGGTGTTAAAGCACTGCGGCATCGCACTATTTCCTTCATCATACCTACGGGGAATGCTCCTGAACCTACCGCTGGATCACAAACAGTTATATTGGCCAGTTTGTCATCAATAAGCTTGGCATTGTTTATGATGCTATCTGGGATTTCTTGAAGGTAATTACTGTTTCCGGAAAGTCTGGCTGCCTCATAGAAAGCGGCGTGATCCCCAATCTGAATAAATGTTACAATATCGTCTCTGTTTATTGTTACAGCTTTCTTGTTTAATTGACTATCAAGGTAATTGATTAGGCTCTCTTGGCACATAAAATGTACAATTTCTCTAGGAGTATAAAAAGCTCCCTGCCCTTTGCGTTGATTCTCTTCAATCAGGCTCTCGAATATTTTTCCAAGCATTTCAGGATCAATGGCAACTTCTTTTTCCAGTGGTTCAGCTTCATTAACGGTAAAATTGTAACGATCAAATACGTCGAGTATCCCATTTCCATAAACATGCTCGTCAATATAGGTAGAATTACTAAACAGGTTATTGGGCAGCGATATAGGGTTGTGTTTCCAATCGAAATCTCCCATCGGTTCAAAGAGACCACCGTTTAAAAATGGTATTCTGCAGTTGAGTCTTTTAGACCATGCTTCATGTCCACGATCCGTTGCTAAAGTATCGTAGAATAAGGGTTGAAGCACATCGTTGTGAAAATTTACATAATCTACATATTCTTTGTTTGCAAGCTTTCTCAGAAAATCCTTAGGACCTTCTCCCCAGTTCGAACCATTAGGAACCCCAAGCCATCCCTTGCGCTGCAGGAAATAGAGGAATACTATCTGACCCATGAGTTTTTTAACGTATTCAATTTGATTGATATTCTTTCTGGTAAACTCGTCTTGGAGATTAGAATCGCTCTTAACGGCTCTACCTAAAGCACTGCAAAAAACTTTATATATGACTACATACTGTTCAAAGAACTCTTTTGTAACTGTCTCCACACTGAATGATTCTTGAATGTCATCGATACTTGGTTTGTACAGCGTGTTTTCCAATAATGCAACAAAACGAGTTTGTGCCGTATGGCAGCTTTCACCCTCCCCCACAATGTATGAAAAACGCCGAGCGGGAGTCAATGAAGTATCAGTAGCTATCTTACCGGAATCTTTGGTGACGGTTTTGTACTCAAGCTTCACATAGGAGAATCTCCATTGTTTTTCTGATGGAGATACAAACGCAACCAGTGCAGCATCTTTTCCATGATGGTCAAGATGATAGGCAACATAGTTTCTTATAGCAGTTCGAGCTCTCTCGAGTTTACTATCCTTGGTTAGATGAACTGTAAGGATATCGATTGTTTCTTTCTGAGGAGTAGTATAGGTGCCTAATCGATGGCAATGATTCACATGTTCTTTGAAGGCATACTTTACCATCTGACCTGTATAAGAAGTTGCTTTTGATTGGTCATACCCATTCAGAAGCTCGTTGATGAAGTGAGCAAATCTGTCTCTATCAAACGATTGTGTAAACGTGGTTTTAATTAACTCATAAGCCTGTTGCCTGGTCATTTATCCTCCAATAGATATGATGATAGAATTACTTCACGCGGTTTAAACGCTTGAGCAGCGTCTTTTGCTATAACTGGATTAAAGAAGTCTGGGGAAATATTCGATTTAAGGATACCGAGTATCTTCAAAGGGTCTGCCTCATTCTTAAGCTTGTCTGCTATCTTTTTCGCAGTGTGTTTGGGCAATGCTCCATCATTAAGAAGTTTAATCACTGAGGTTATATAGTCATCCTCAATATCAGTGAAACCGTGATACTTCTTGACTTCATTAGATTTTAGCCTCTTGGTAATATATACTTCATTGGTATTACCTTTATGACTCTGCATTTGCTCTTCAGATTCGATACTG
>JAKPKF010000447.1 GCA_029553845.1 bacterium
AAAAAAGAAGCAGATTACTCTGCTTCTTCTTGATTTTCATTTATATAATAATCACCATCTACTAATCCTGTACCTGCTGGCATTAATCCACCAATAATTACATTTTCCTTTAAGCCTAATAAGTAGTCTTTTTTACCTCTAATAGCAGCTTCTGTAAGTACTTTTGTAGTTTCTTGGAATGATGCAGCTGACAAGAATGAATCAGCTCTTAATGCTGAACGAATGATTCCTAAAAGTTCAGGAACAACTGTAGGTGTCTTTTTACCTGCTAGAATACATTCTTGATAGATGTCTTGTAATTCAGCACGAGAAATTAAACTACCAACAATTAAATTAGTATCACCTGCGTCAGTAACCTTAACTTTACGTAGCATTTGACGAACAATAATTTCAATGTGTTTATCAGCGATTCCTACACCTTGAGATTGGTAAACTCTTTGTACTTCTTCTAAGATATAGTCTTCTACCGCTGCAACTGATGAAACTCTAATTAACTCTTTTGGATCAATTAATCCTTCTACAAGCTTATCGCCTGCGTTAATTTTATCACCTACTTGAAGTTTAGTTACCTTACCTACGTCAGTTAAGTATTCTTTGGTTTCAATTTCATTTTGAACGACAATTCTTGTTCTATTATCAGCTTGTTTATCTACAATCTTAATTGTACCAGTAATTTCTGAGATAATTGCTTTACCTTTAGGTTCACGAGCACCAAAAAGTTCGTTAACACGTGGAAGACCTTGAGTAATATCTTCACCACCTGCAACACCACCAGTATGGAAAGTACGCATCGTAAGCTGTGTACCTGGCTCACCAATTGATTGAGCAGCAATTACACCTACAGCTTCACCTTTCTCTACAACTTTGCTTGTAGAAAGGTCTGAGCCATAACATTTAACACATACACCATTTTGAGTATTACATGTAAGTAGTGATCTAATTTCAACTTCCCAAAGACCTGAATTGTTGATTGCATTAGCGATATCTTCAGTAATGAATTCATTCTTCTTTACATATAACTCGCCAGTAACTGGATCATAAACGTTTTGGGAAGCAAAACGGCCTTTAATTCTTTGACCTAAAGTAAGCTTTACACCTTGCAGGTTACTTGAACTTGGTTTTGGATTATTAACTGGATCATCTAAATATGCTTGATATACTTTATAACCTAAAGCTTCATTATCATCAGTATCAAAAATAGGATGAAATTTCTTACCTTTATCTGTCTTACAATCATCTTCTGAGATTACAATTTCTTGACTTACGTCAACTAATTGTCTAGTTAAGTATCCTGACTCAGCAGTCTTTAAGGCTGTGTCTGTCGATCCTTTTCTTGAACCGTGCGTAGAAACGAAGAACTCAGACATCGATAAACCTTCAATAAATGATGCTTTAATTGGAATATCCATTTGTTCACCATTAGGTTTAGCCATCAAACCTCTCATACCTGATAACTGAACAAAGTTGTCAATACTACCTCTGGCACCAGAGTCACTCATCATATAGATGTTGTTTGTAGTTGAGTTTAAAGCTACATCTTTTTCAATTAACTTCTTAATATCATCTTTAGCTTTAGTCCAAACTTTAATTGTATTTTGTCTTCTTTCTTCTTCAGTTGCAAAACCTAAGTCTTCTTTAAATTTAATTTCTTTAACTTCTTCATCTGCAGCAGCAATAATTTCTTCTTTACCTTCAATTGTTCTAATATCACTAATTGATACAGTAATTCCAGACATTGTAGCATACTTAAAACCTAAGTCTTTCATCTTATCTAGAGTCTTAGATGTTTCGTTAATTTGGAAATTCTTGAAAACTTGAGCGATAACTTTTGATAAAGCTTTCTTAGGGAATGGTCTAGGTGATTCATACTTTTCTTTCAAGAACTTCTTAATATCAGTACCCTTAGGAACTAAATATTTATTAGGAGTTCTTCTACTTAAGTTTTCTTCACTTTGATCACAGATATAAGGAATAGCTTTATTTGGATCATCACTTACTGGGAAAATCGTATTAAATAGATATTTTCCATAAGTAGTAATAATATATTTATCTAATTGATCCTCTGTAAAACGAGGATTGTTTAAAGAAGCAACAGGTAAGGCAACTCTTGTATGGAAACCAATAACCTTGTTATGATATGCAAGCTCTAACTCATAAGGATCTTTAAAGATTTTACCTTCACGTTCATCATTTGGATCCTCAATTGTTAAGTAATAATTTCCTAATACCATGTCTTGAGTTGGCGTAACAATTGGGTTTCCATCTTTAGGAGCTAGGATATTTTTACTTGCAAGCATCAAAATTCTTGCCTCTGCTTGAGCCTCAGCTGATAACGGAACATGGACTGACATTTGGTCGCCATCAAAGTCTGCGTTAAAAGCTGTAGTTACTAAAGGATGTAACCTAATAGCTTTACCATCAATTAGTTTAGGTTCAAATGCTTGAATACTTAAACGGTGCAGTGTTGGTGCACGGTTTAATAACACTGGATGATCTACAATAATCTTTTCTAGTTCAGTCATTGCATCTGGATGACCAGTTTCAATCATCTCTTTTGCTTCTGTTGCTCTAATTTTATTAGGAGTTAAATCATTACCATCTTTATTTTTCTCTAAAAGGTTGTGTAAAATAAATGGTTTGAAAAGTAAAAGTGCCATCTCTCGTGGTAATCCACATTGATACATCTTAAGTTCAGGCCCAATTACGATAACTGAACGACCTGAATAGTCTACTCTCTTACCAAGTAAGTTTTGACGGAAACGTCCTTGTTTACCTTTTAAGATCTCAGATAAAGATTTTAATTCTCTACCTCTTCTTTTAGAAGATTTATTTCCTCTTCCTTCATTATTAATTAAAGCATCTACTGATTCTTGTAATAATCTCTTTTCGTTCTTAATAATTAATTCTGGAGTACCAATTTCGTACTCTTTCTTTAATCTATTATTACGAACGATAATATTACGGTATAAGTCGTTAAGGTCTGTTGTTGCAAAACGACCACCATCTAATTCTACCATCGGTCTTAAATCTGGAGGAAGTACTGGAATAACATCTAGTACCATCCATTCAGGTTTATTCCCAGAATGTAAGAATGCATCTACAATATTTAATCGCTTATTAGCTTTTTCTCTTCTTTGTTTAGTAATTTTATCTTGACTTAATTCTTCTCTTAATTCATTAGATAATTGTTTTAAATCAAGTTCTTGAAGCATTTTCTTAATTGCTTCAGCTCCAGTTAAAGCTTTAAAACTACGAGAACCATAAGTTTGACGATAACGTCCATATTCTTGTTCTGTAATAATTTGATTCTTTTCAAGTTCATCAACTGTTCCTGGATCAACTACAATATAAGATGCTGAATAAACAATACTAGATACTTCTCTAGTCTTCATATCAAGTAATAAACCAATCTTATTTGGTGTATTCTTTAAATACCAGTTATGAACAACAGGAGCTTGAAGTTTAATGTGTCCCATTCTTTCACGACGAACACGAGCATCAGTTAACTCAACCCCACACTTCTCACAAATCATTGGTCCAGTTAATGGACGTTTTGGTTTGTTACATTG
>JAKPKF010000345.1 GCA_029553845.1 bacterium
ATCAGTAACCTTTCAACAAGCTCTGCAACAATATCCTGGGTAACAGAAGCATCTGTAAAAGGATCTGTAATCCCAATTCTTGGTGGAAATGAAAAAAGTCCTGTTGTAGATAAAAGAGGAAATGAAAACAGAAACACCCACTATGTAGAACTAACAAGCTTAGAACCAAATACCAAATACGACTTCAAGATAGTTTCAGGAAGTGATGAATATGCATCTCTGGACAATGTAACAATGTCATTTAAAACAGCCCCAATTACAGCTGGGACTCCTACGCCTAACCCTATACATGGAACTGTCTCTGGTAGCAGTGGTGATGATGTCATAGTATATGCAATGTTAAAGGACAAATCTGTATATCCAGTATCTGCAGTCATACCTAGTGGTGGTAACTGGATAACAGATCTTTCTGCATTTCGAAAAATCTCTGACTACTCTCTTGTACTAACAGAAAACACCACCAATCTTGTGCTTGTATCTGTTGGAGGACCAGATAAAGGAGCTGTATTACAAGGAACATATTCATCTCTTTTTGACAGCAATGGTAAATTAAAAAGTACAAACGATTTTACAATTGGAAGTAATTCCAATTTGTATGCATACTTTGCAGCAAAATCCATGCTCATGGCAGAGAGTACAGTTCCAACACCTTCAATAGAACAGCCAGAAGAGGAATCTGAAGAAGAACCAACGAAAGAATCTAAATTCAAAATTGTAATGGATTTAGAGTGGGTGGACATGGTCTCTGGAAGCAGTGTAACAGCTCCTACTGGTGTATCTAGTGTGCAAGTTACAAATCTTACAGATACTGGATTTACAGTCCTTTGGGTCTCTGCCCAAAAGGAAGCAGGCTCTATTAGCTATGGTACAAGCTCCTCATCTCTCTCTAGCGAAGCGCTAGATGAAAGAGATGGAGCAACTAACCGTGGTACCTACTATGTTCATAGTGTGTCTGTAACGATGGTACAGCCAGAGACCAAATACTACTTCAAAGTTAAATCTGGAGGTGCGGAATACAGCAATACTTTTGATGTAACAACATATGCCACCTTAAGCTCTCCTCCACCATTTGAATCTATAACTGGTGAAGTAAAGAACATTCCCTCTACTGAAGAATTGGTCGTTGTTGGATATATTACTGACAAGGATGGCAGTGGTACTACTGGAAGTAGTAACAAGATATCTGTTCTTGCAGATGACAATGGTAAGTGGATACTCTCAATTGCAGATACTAGAAATACAAGTGGTTCTTCCTATTTCGAATATACCTCTGCAGATGAGATTACATTTTCCCTAGTATCTACGGTAAATTCTGGTAGCCTAATTAAGACAATTTCAAGTGCAAAAAATACCGATGTAGAGATAACTGCAGGTAGTGGAAGCACGGGTAATGTAGATATCTTGGATAACTATGGAGTACTTTAATTTCTGATATAATCGGGAGTTATATGGATACAGACTATAGCCAAAAAAAATTGAATAAAAGAAGTCTCTTCTTCCTTATATTCCTAATAGGGTTCTCAATGCTTGTTCTGAAAATAACAAAAACAAATGATATACAATTTTTCAAAGGAAGTAGTGAATCTGTAATATGCTCTAATGAAGTTATAGATCAAGGTTATGATAATAATCTTGTGTTTTTAGATATGTCTGAAGATGGAGCGCTAACTGATGTTACACCAAAGACTAAAGGAAGTGTCCTTGGAACAACTTGTGGAAATGCATTAAACAAATATACTGGGACGGAAGCATGCACTATTCCTGGAACAAGCGATAATGTCTCAATTAAGGGCTGGGTAAACTCAGAAGCAAATGTTGAAATTGTCTCAATTACAGTCCCTATAAGACTTCTTTCTGGAATATACTCTGTCAAAGATTCCAATAGAAATCTTACATACGAGAATCCTGTATATAAGCCTGCAGGTGAGCTATTCAATAAGAAGCAAATACTCATTAGGAGTACTCCTGGGGAAGGTAATAAGGAAATGAAGGAGAATATAATTGAGGGCTCTGTTACAAAGAAGGCATATAGTACAAAATATACCGTTTCGTCAGATGCGGCGGAGGGGGGAGATGAAGTAGTAATCGCAAGCTACTATACAAATGATTGTGGTGAGAAATGTAATAATTTAGACAATAGTAATCCAGATAAATCGAATAATGTAAGTAAAAAATTCAACAGAATGTATTATAGCTATCCAGGACAAAAAGATAAGGATGTAATAAGTGGAGATATCAGTATAGAAGGTGAGTGTAAGGATGTTTTACCTGCAAATATTGATAGTGCAATTCCAGGGTGTTTTGATACACGGCAGTTTCTTCTTGGTCTTTTCGGCTCTGTATTTCCATCTTCTGATTGGACAAATTGCAGTAAAGACGAAGAAGGTTGTGTTAATGCTGAGGATATTGTATTGAAGATAAGTCCAATGTTTGAAGATACAAATAGATTTACAAATACTAGAAATAAAACAGCGATGGACCCTGTATCGGCTAGTACCTATAAATCTGTTTATGTAATGACCCCCTGTAGAATTAATGTCGCAGGTAAATCAGTTAATGTAAAATGCGCATGGGATATGTCATATATATTTGAAGAAAGAAAGGCTGCTGAATTTGATGATGTTGGAGGATCTGATACACCAACCCATGAAGAGTATGTTAGATTCTTAGAGAAAGAGAGTTCAACAAGACAAGATACTCCACTTAGTATGTAATTTAAATTAATAATTAAAATAATATGAGTTTTGTAAAAACAGGATACAGAATCTTCTCCAAACTAGAAGAGATATTTAAAAGAAAGAGTTTTAAAACAGTTTTCATTGCTATTTCCTCCATGATTCTCTTTTTTGGAGTAATGAATGTTTTTGCTCAAGAAACAGAAGTACCAAAGTTGAATGTGGATTGGAAAGGCATGAAGGCATACTACAATCTTGCTAGTGGAACTGACAAGGATGAGGATAACATGACTAGCTTCTCTGGAGTGTCAGCTACAAACACAGCTTGGACAATTCTCTCAACTATGGCACCTGGGCTAACAGAGGGAGGAGATGAGATACAAAAGGGAGAATCTATTCCTGCGGATATGCAAGGTGGACTACTTGGTACGGCAGATAAGTTTGTTAATTATGCATATACCAACCAACCGAGTGTTAATTTAGTAGCACACCTAGGAAATGAGTGGGTTCCAGGATACAAGGAAAGTACATCAGGATTGTATGCTGCAGACAAACAGAGCGGATATGATGAACTTATGGATAGTGGTATATCCAATATATGGGCGAAATTTAGAGATTTAGCATATTTATTCTTTGTAGTAGTAATGATTGTTATTGGATTTATGATTATGTTTAGATCCAAGTTAGGTGGGCAGACATTGGTAACTTTGGGAAATACAATACCTAATGTAATTATTGGATTAATACTTGTTACATTTAGTTTCGCAATAGCTGGATTCATTATTGATGTCGGAGGATTAATAACAAATTTCTTAGCAAGTTTATTTAATGGAGATCTTGTATCTATAGAAAATATCGGGAATCTAATGAAATCTGTATTTACTTCTGATACTAAAAAGGTGTCGGGTATTGTTGCAGGAAGTGGAGGGATAGCCGCTCTTGGTGGATGGGGATTGGGATCACTTGCCACAGCGATTGGTGGCTCTGCGGTATTGGCAATTTTAGGACCAGCATTTGTAGGAGTAGGCTTAATAGCAATTTTACTTGTACTTGCACTTCTTGGAATAGTATTCGTAGGTGTAATCAAATTATTAATAACTTTGTACAAAGCATACTTTGGTATTCTCTTGGGTGTAGCTATAGGACCTCTTCAGATTATGATTGGTACAATACCTGGACAGAATCATATGACAATGAATTGGCTCTTGGGAATAGTGAGAAATGTTTTGGTGTTTCCAGTAGTCTTCTTCATCGTGAATGCTCCTAATCTTTTACTTGGAAGTGGAGATATTATTTTAAATTTCCCAGAGAAATTAACTTATGCAGATCCAAATTCAACAGGGATGGATATAAATGCAACTTCTGGATTCTTAATCTTCATCTTGCGTGTCTTTGTAATATATCTTGCTGCACAAGCACCTAAATATATAGATGCATTTATACCTAATACTTCCAGTAAGGCTGCAGGTGATGCAGGTGCTGCTGCAAAGATGAGTCTTTCAAAGATTCCTTTAGTTGGCGGATTATTTAAATAGCTTTTAACTATAAATGCCTAAGCCAAGGAAAGAAGAAAATCCAGATGCACTTGGTCAGATATTTGACTTCATATTCAAAGAGGCTGAAAAACCACCTGATAAGAGAAGACCGGTTAAAGTAACTGGTATATCTGGACAAAATGAATTAACGGATGCTCTTGCTGCTGCATTGGAGAAACCAGGGTTGTTTATGAGCGATCAGATATTAGATGTTTTTAACGAAGCTTTGGATCTAGAAGTTGCAAGGATAAAAGCAAATGAGCAAGGATCTGCGACAGTAAAGTTCTCGGCTAATAATCTGATATCTATGCTTGATGACCCCAATGCCTTTATTGAAAAAGGTTTTACAAGTGCCAAAACATTTAGGAAGCAAATGCGAGCACAATATCTTGGGAAAACTATGCAACACTTTGTTGCTGAAGGATGGGCAAAAAAATATAATCTAGATCTAGATGCACAAGAAGCAATTAGAGGCTATTTTGGAGCAAGGCATCTTGACAAGACTTTACCAAAAGAGGAAAGAGCAAAAAGCTATGATGCTTCTAATGCGATTGGTGCTTCTGTAGAAGGACGTTTTTTTAGAGGCTTTCCAGGATCAGGGGAACTAAACCTTACATCTGAAAAAGAACATTTGACAAACAGAGCTTTTGAACTTCTTGGGAGACAGTATTTTGGAGCGTCTAACTGGCAACAACTTTCAGATGACCAGAAGAGATCATTTGAAAAAGTACATATAGATTGGAGTACAATGTCTAATGCGGATAAAAAGAAATTCATGGCGGCTAACAATGGTATGGATGCAGTAGAAAAATATATTACTTCAAATTTTAATCCTACTACTGCAAACAGTTTATTCAATAATTATAGGAATGCTAGAGCAAGTCTTGAACTTGCAAAGAAAGAAGATACTTTTGATGTTCTAAATAGGGATAGATATTTAGATCTCGAGGTTAAGAACCTAGATGACAGGATAACCCAACTAAGACAGTACATGGATACTCACGATCTCTCAGAAAGAGAGATTATAAATTTGCAGGTAGGAATTCAAAGGCTAGAACAAGCAAAGGTAATCGTTGGCGGTCAACTTCTTAACCCTGAAAATATCCATGTTGCACAGAAGAAAATTGATTCTTCAATAGATTCATTTAAATTACAAATGAATCAAGCAAGAGCACAGGGGGATATGGATTCTGTGAAGTTATATAGGCAACAGATAAAAGATTTGCGTGCTGGAAAGAGGGAGCTGAATAGTGTAATGCTTTGGGGAAGAGTTGGTCAAATAGAGGGATATATAAACTCTTTAAACGGTATTTACAAAGATGGAAATTTTATTAAATCATATCTTGATGGATCATTCTTTGACCCAAATAGAAATTATCTCTTTAGGCCTACTGCGGATAGGGATGTGAAGTTTAGTTTCGGAGAGAAAAACGGAGAGATAGGTATTCATGTAGCTGCTCCCACTAAGAATGCTTTATTAAAAACATACAACAACACATTAACAAATCTGTACTATCTCACCCCAAAATCCATTATGAAAAGCCTTTTTGTAAATGGGGAAGGCTTTGTCTATTTAGCTTATATGAAAAAACTAGGCTTGGAAGGTAGTTTGAAAGATATCCTACATAATAAAAAATTCGAAATCAGTATAGAAGATCTTCTTTCAACTGGAAATGCACAAACCTATTTGAACAATATTCTTTCAGGTACAAATCGTCAATTAACGCAACAAGAGATTGAAAAATACACAAAAGAGTTAAAGGCACTAATGAGAAGATCTCAAACAGCAAAAATATTCTCTTTTACACAAAGAACCAGAGACAAAGTTAGGAAATTCTTCGACGACAAGATTTTTAAAAAAATGAGACAGAAGATTTACGATAAATTAATGGCTCAAAAGGCATTTCAAGTTGCTGGGGAAGTACTTGGACAGTGGCTTGCGAAGGGTGGCATACAAGTATTTGTAAAAGGTTTAGTAATAGCAGCTGCAAATGCTGTGGGAATTGCAACTACAGGAGGTCTTGCAAATTTCGCGATAACAATAGTAACCTCCTTGCTTGTAGATGTCATGTATGGGATTATAAAAGTTTTAGCAATGATAGTTATTTTTGCATTTGTTGGAATTTTTGCGCTGGCTTTTATGCTTGGTAGTAAGTCAACATATAAACATGCACTAAATAGCTATGCATATACTACAGTAGTACCAGGAGAAGTAGTTACAAACCCAAACTTTAGAGGATTGTATCCAATAGATGATGGAGAGATTCCAGGAGAGCTTCATCCATTTAGTGGAGGATCACTTCCTGATGGAGTTCAATGTTTAATTGGCACGGGTGGTTTTAGATGTTCTCAGGGTCCTTTTAGTAGTTATTCTCACTCAAAAGTTGCAGCCATTGATATTACTGATGGTGTAAGAACCTTCTATGCTCCTACCTTTTGTGATGGAAGTAATTGTGTAGTTAAAACGGTAGCTGAGGTCAATTGCACAAGATGTGATATCCCGAGTATGCCAGGATGTCATCAGTTTCCAGCGGGTGGCATGGTAATATTTGATGCAACATATGGCTCTACAACCTACACATTCAAACTAATACATGTTTACAAAGATGTGAGCGTTGGGCAAAAGCTCTCTTCTGGAGAAGCTGTAGCAGATATAATCCAAGCTGGCCCAGATCATGAAAGGATTGAGAAGTGCTCCTCAGGGCCTCATCTCCATCTTGAAGTAAAAGCAAATGGTAGTTCTGTAAACCCAATGGATGTAATGACTGGACCAACATCCTCTGGTGGTTTTGCGTGTAATATTAGTGCATGTCCTGTAAATTAGTATGAACAAAAAGACAAAAACAATATTAATAATATCCTTCTCTTTACTCTTTGTAGGAGTATGTGTAGGAGTGTATTTTCTTTTAACAATTCCACCAAAAACATATCCAAAAGATCCAATCGAGCAAACATCCTTATATACTACATCTCAAGAGATTAACTTTTATAGCGAAGATTTAGAATCTAAAGATTATCCCTTATATGGAGTATCAAGCGAAGTAATGTTAAAAGAAGTCGAAGCATTTGTATCTACTATTGCTCCTCAATTAAAAAAAATTTCTAATGACGAAGGAGCATATTATGAATGGGGTTTTAAAGAAGATTCTGTGACATACAACCTTACCCAAAATGCCTTAATGTTTTCATTTGCAAATGGTATCCCCTGGGATGAAGCTGATATCTCTGCGTATACATTCAAAAACTTTATGAGAAAATTCTTTGCACAAGATTGGGAATACAAACTTTCTCAAAATGAAATAATGCCTAATGGAAAAGAGATATATTATGCGAACAGAACTATTGGTGAGAATAAAATAGAAACTAATGAATATAGATTAGAAACAGACTATTTAATTTTTCAGGGAAGTAAAATAGTAGGAGGGAAACTGCTCTTAACACATTTTACAGATACAGGAATAACCCTACCTTTGCTTGGAGCAAAAGATCTAAAAAAATATATAAATTTAGATAACTATCCTAAAGAAATATATCCTAATTTTTCTTCTATAGATGCTAATGTTCTAAATGAGATTGATTATCTCTCGGATGAATTTGAATCTTTAATAAATACTTTAAATAACTGTTCAAGTGGTTCTGTAGAGACAGTATATCTATACAAAAACTTTAAACAAGAATCACTAACCCCTGTATACAAAATTGACCTGCAGTGTGAAATAACATATAAAGAAACTAAATATACGATACCAGCAACAGGATATGTAAATGCAGTAGATCCAAAGTACATCTCAGCCCTAAAGTAAAAGAATTAGAAAAAATTTACCATATAATGATAGAATAAGATAATGATAAACCTCATTAGAAAAATGAAAATACCACTTGCTATTCTTTTTACAATTATTCCTACATCTGTTTTTGCATTTAGCTACAGTAAAATCTCTACTCTTAAATATGACCTTTCGCTCTCAGACCAAACCAATACAATATATGCTACCCCTACAACCATATATTTAACACAAGTATCCACTCAATCAGAATCATTGCAGAAAAATCCAGAGCTGTGGAGTAAAGCTCTTTTCTACTACTCAATAACAAAATTACATTTCTCGGATATGCCATACAATTTCCTCATAGATGAATCAGGAAGGATATATGAAGGAAGACAAGGAGGAGTAGGAGCTAACCCAGAATTAAAAAATGTTGACAAAGCAATTGTCATAGGATACCTTTCCAACGGTTCAACCCTCACAACTGCGGCAAGTAACTCACTCCTTAAAATGGTTAACGATCTCTCCACAAGCTGGGGAATATCCTCATACAAGACAGTAAGGCTACAACTAGATGCAAAAGAAGGCTCTCTAAGCACAATTGTTCCAGTAGATTCAACGGGTGACTTTGCTCAATCAGTAAAAGAAGCACTTGCAACATGGAAAGGCTCTAGTAGAGAAAATCTTCCATACAAAGCAGAGATAGTGGAAATCATATACGAAAAGACTGTTGTAATTGGAGAGAAATTGGAGGTTACAGTTAAAGTTAAAAATATGAATGATTTTACATGGTTAACAGACAGAACCCCAATATATGTATCAACCAAAGATGGAAAAGACAGTAGTTTTGCAATCAATGGTGTCTGGGATAGTTTTAGTAAACCAACCCACATAGAAGACAGGGCTGTTAAACCGGGGGAGATTGTAGAATTCAAATTTAAAATGCAACCAAAGATTAGCCCAGGGAAAGTCACTGAAAGTTTTGAAATTATGAAATTTGACAAAAAACCTTTTGCTGGATCCACGTTTGAAGTAACATTTACAGTAGAGAAAGGTAAATATACTTTGGTGAAGGTATATTCTCCTCAATATGGGTTTGCTAACATACGAGAGTGTCAGTGGTATAGCTGTAAAATTATAGAAAGCGCACCCGAAGGTACAGTATATATTCTTAAAAAAGAGTCAGATGGATGGATGCAAATACAGTATGATGAGGATACCATTGGATGGGTAGTTTCCAGATTTATGAAAAGAATTTAGTACTAGATTTACTTAATACATACAGTTGTGGAACAAGACATAATACTTGGGAAGCTAAATCCCCAACAGAAAAAAGCTGTTATGTGTACAGAGGGACCTCTTCTAGTTTTTGCAGGAGCAGGCTCTGGTAAAACACGAGTCATAACAAACAGGATTGCTTACCTAATAGCAGTAAAAGGTGTTAAGCCAGAAAATATCCTTGCCGTTACATTTACAAAAAAAGCTTCTGGAGAGATGCTCGAGAGAGTTAGAAAACTTCTCAAAGATTTAAATAGAGATGTTACAGACCTTCCAATGATTGGAACCTTTCACTCCATTGGGGCAACACTCCTAAGAAGAAAAGCCCAAGAAGTTGGATTACTCCACAATTTCTCCATATATGATTCAGATGATTCTGAAAACCTCATAAGAGAAATTATGCTTGAGATGCAGATAGATATTAAACAGATTAAACCGAAGGCAATTGCACACTTCATAGAAGCTGCCAAAAACGATATGGTAACACCAGCACAATTCTCTAACCATTTTGGTGGGTACATAGAAGATATCGCTGCACAGATATACCCTGTATACCAAAACCAACTTAAAGCACAAAATTCTGTTGACTTCGGTGACCTTCTTTTTCTTACTGTAAAAATGCTAGAAGAAAATGAGGAAGTAAGAAAATATTACCAAGACAAATATAAATATATCCTCATAGATGAATACCAAGATACTAACAATGCTCAATACAGATTTGCGAAATTACTCTCTGAAAAACACCAAAACATCTGTGTTGTAGGAGATGATGACCAAGGAATATATGCATGGAGAGGTGCAGATATTAAAAATATACAATCATTTGAAAAAGATTTTAAAAATGTAACAGTTATTAAACTAGAACAAAATTACAGATCTACAAAAAATGTCATAGAGGCAGCGGTCTCTGTTATACAACAAAACAACCAGAGGATTGTAAAAAATCTTTGGACAGAAAATAACCAAGGAGAAACAATTACTGTGTACCAAGCAAGAGACCAAGAAGAAGAAGCAGAGTATGTTGTTGAAAACATTAGACATCTAAGAGACCTAATGATACCTCTAAGTAATGTTGCTGTCCTTTACAGGACAAACTACCAATCTCGTGCAATTGAGGAGGCAATGTTGAAAGAAGGTATACCTTACAAATTAGTGGGAGGATTTAGGTTCTACGAAAGAAAAGAGGTTAAAGATATAATTAGTTATCTTCGTTTTATGTACAACCTTAAAGATGAATTAAGTCTTTCGAGAATTTTAAATATTCCAACCAGGAAAATGGGTCCAAAAGCTGTTAAATCTCTGCATAAATTAGCAAAAGAATGCACATGCACAATTGGAGAATTTCTTGTCGGGGCATTTGTAGTCCTGAATCCAGAATACAAACATCTATGTGATATCCGAGAGATTTCTATGTCTAAAATATCTGAATTACAAACAGAGTTTGAAAAATTGAAATTAGTTATTAATCTCTTCGGTACACTATATTTCCAATCTAAAGAAAAAGATGTTCTTGAATTAATAGATATAATTCTAGAAAGGACCAAATATATTCAGTGGTTTGATGATGGAACAGAACAATCTGATATGAAGAAAGAAAATATAACTGAGCTTAAGAATGTTGCATATACCTATGTATCGAAGTTTGGTAAGCAGAGCTTAGAAATGTTTTTAAATGAAATTAATCTGATAGAGCAGGAACAGGACAAAAACCAAGACGGAAGCGGTAACTATGTTAATCTTATGACTCTTCACTCTTCAAAGGGTCTAGAATTTGACTATGTATTCCTAATTGGTATGGAAGAGGGACTACTTCCTCATTCAAGAGCATTTATTGAAGAGAAAGAATTAGAAGAAGAACGGAGACTCTGTTATGTAGGAATAACTAGGGCTAAGCAAAAACTATTTCTTACATTTGCAGAGAATAGGTTAACCAGAGAAGGATATTCAACCCAACTACCTTCGAGATTTCTTGGAGAAATACCACAAAACCTTTGCGAATATTTCAGCTGGAATGCTTAAAGCCAACTCAGCTCTCCATATTTATCAACATAGAGCTTGTAAACAGCCGGCCACATTCTTGCAGGGTTTGCTCCTCCTCTGACTTTTTCCAAAGTCCTTTTAATCTGAGCTCTACCATCGAAAATATTGTCATTTGGATACTGTTGATACCAAAGGCATGGATCCCATTGGAACAAACCTTTGTAATATGGATGCCTGTTGTTTTCTGCATTACAACCGGATTCATATTTCATTGTCCATTTTAACCATCTCTTCTCTTCTTCGGAAGCTTTAATGGTATCTACATAAGCAAACCAGTAGTCACAGTTATTTCCAATTTGTGGAACCTCCTTTGGAGAATCGTCTGGACCTTTGATTATATATATCTCTGCTCTTGGCTCTCTTGTAATATCTTTCTCTAATATCTCCTCCATAACCAATTCTCCTCGCTCGTACACTCTTCTTACCTTCTGTGTCATTATTCCAAGAACTCCCTCTTGTTGCAGAACTTTCTGACTTAATCTCTCACAAAGAGTGCCACCTTTCACAATTCTTTGGTATGGAATTTCTAATTTAACCTCGTCTATGGTATCTCTGTAGGAGAAGACATATATATATGAATTGTTGTAAAGAGTGTTCATTGGTGAAGTACTTACAACCTTTTTCATTGTACTAATAGGGTACCCTAACTCTAACAAAGCGAAAACAGGGGAAGAAGCCGTAGATATGTGCTTCTTAATCTCACCTTCGTAGTTTACAACCACAACCTTTGGAGTATATCTCCCTTTCTCTACATCAGCATCAATACCGTATACCATGTGTATTAGAGTATTACTTCTGTACCTTGCTTCTTTATCTGTCCAATTAGCCGTTGGAATTAGACTCATCACAAACATGAGCGCAATAGCGAGCACAATTCCAATTAATCTAGTCTTAAACATAAATTAGCCTATTTTAACATATATGTAAGAAAATATTTGACATGTATTTATTCCTAATCTATATTCAATTAATGAAAGAGAAACTAAAAAAGCTTGCTCCATGGTTTGTATTGGCAGTAATTCTTCTAGGAACGGGTATCTGGTATTTACTTAGCAAAAGGATAACCCAGGAGCAAATTACATCTTACCAACAAATTATCTCTGAAGCAGATTCTCAGTATGAGGCTAGAGAGTATTCTACGGCAATTAACAGATACTACGATGCAGCAGATGTTATACCAAGTAGAGTTGAGGCTTACGAAGGGATAGTAGATATTCTGTTGTTAAAAAACAGAACATCAGATGCAGTTGAGATTGTCGAGAAATCCGCGAAGAATATTAGTAACTATGATAAATCTATCTTGTATTTGAAAATAGGGAACAAATATTATGAAGATTCTCTCTATGATCAGGCGTTGAGTACTTACTTGGATGGATTAGGAGTCGGAATGACAAATTCAGAGCTTGAGCTTAGTATTGCTAAAACATACTTGAAAAAAGGGAATTTAAATGATGCCAATACATATCTCTCCAAATCCATTTACACAGAAGATACTTTGTACGAATCGACTCTTTTGCGTGCATACATTCTTGCCACTACCAATATAGATGATGCTAAAAAGGTGTTAGGTTCCATACAACCCTCTGATACATGGAAGGCATTCTACGATGAATTCTCTGAGATACTTGAAAGTCTTACAGAAGATTCAAAATTCAACGCTACTAAATTATCTAGGGTATATATTAATAGTGGATATCCCGTACTTGCGGTTAATTTGCTAGAGCCTCTTTCTGAAGACATTACTGAATATCTTGAAGGAGTATATTTCCTTGGTCGAGCATATCTGGATTCTGGAGAGTATGACAAAGCAATAATACAGTTTGACAGGGCACTCTCTTTGGGTGGAATGGAAGAAGATATTCTTTGGGGACAAGCAAGGGCATATTTACTGAAAGATGACTTAGAGAACTCTTTTAGTAGCTACGATAAAGCAATTTCATATGCAGGAGAAGATGTCTCTCAAGAATTAGTCTCAGAATATATGGATCTTTTGTTGGAGAATAATCAGACACTTCGAGCAGATGAGATGGTTAAAAAACTAATGAACTATATTTCTTCGCCATATATTCGCCTTTATGGAGTAAAGGTTAACAAAGCTCTAAATGATTCTAAAAAAGTTGATTACTACATAGGTCTTTTATCCAAGATGAAGTTAAATGATGCAGAGAAAAAAGAATATATGTATCTTAATGCATCTAATCTACTATCTAAAGGGAAAACAGATTTGGCTGCACAAGTCCTAGAGGAGTTGGTGAAGTTGGACAGGTTTAATCCCCAGTATTACTTTGTAAGTGGGCAATTAGAATACAATTTAGGTAATAAAGACAATGCAAAGGAGTTGCTCAAAAAAGCGATTGAATATGATACAAACAACCTAGTTACAGAAGAAGCAAATCAACTGTTGTCCCAGATATAGTAGTTCTGATATAATCCCTACTGCGAGAGTGGGAACTTTCCTTTGTTTGTATTGTTAATTTTTATATTAAAAAAGATGGATAAGACAAGTTACAATGTGAAGATGCCTTTAGATATGATTAGAAATATCGGTATCATTGCACATATTGATGCAGGAAAAACAACAACTACTGAAAGACTTTTGTTCTTTACAGGACAAGTTCACAAAATTGGGGAAGTACATGAAGGAGCTGCTACTACAGACTTCATGGTTCAAGAGCAGGAAAGAGGAATTACAATCATGTCCGCAGCAGTAAC
>JAKPKF010000473.1 GCA_029553845.1 bacterium
TAAAAAGTATGATGAATTCAAGTGTGAAGATTAAAGTTCCAAACCTTTCATCTATTGAAAAGCCATTCGTTGAAACATTCAATAAAATTGGATCTGCTATTGATAATGTGGTAACAAAATTACCTAAATCAGTTAAATTGCCAAATCTTTCAAGTATCGAGAAACCCATAGTAAATGTAATGAATAGTGTGGGTGCTGGAATTGATGCTGCCGTCAAGAAAGATAGTGAGATGTTTAGCAAGAAAGCATCAACCAACTTGCTTGGTAAAGACTGGGGATTGGAGAAACTAAACTGGGATAAAGTGTTTAAAGAAGGTAAAGGCATTGCTATAAAAGATGCTGCAAAAACGTCATCTACTATGTTCCTACCAACTGATTTCCAAGAAGAAAGTAAAAAGTTTGCACAGATAGATTATCAGAATAACCCACAGTATTATCAAGACATGTGGAATCGCGGAGAGACTGGGGTTGCAGGTGGATCACCAATTGAACAATTAATAACTAACTGGAATGCTGATGTTGGGAAGTTTATCTATGGAGATCGTGATTATTTGAAATCTGAAAGGGAATCATATCTTGGAGATCAACAAAGTGTATCTAGTATTGATGATTTCAAAGCAGCAATTGATGATGCCACGAAGTCCATTCAACAAATTGATACCTCCAACTGGCAATATATGGGAAAAGTTCAGCAACCAACGACTGGTATTGATACTTCTGGTTGGTCATGGGGCTACAATAATAGTGAAATCGAACGACAGATAGAAGCAGCACGTTTACAGGCTGAACAAGCCGCTAATGCACCATTGTTTTCATATACCGATCTAACTGAAGGATCTAAAACATATGGTAAAGAATACACCATGCCAAATATGGATTCTGGATGGTGGACACAGGGTAGAACAGGTAACACTTCATACTTTGAAGATCCAAATGGCAACAAGTATGGTTTTGGTATGAATGAAGGTGGAAATTATTCAATGCCTGAAGTTACCATGGAAAATACATGGAAGAGTGCATTAACTGAACAACAACAGATGATT
>JAKPKF010000358.1 GCA_029553845.1 bacterium
TGATATGTGGAAAGAGTGTCTAAGAGTATTAAAACCAGGAGGACACCTTTTATCTTTTAGTGGAACAAGAACTTATCATAGAATGGCAGTAGCTATTGAAGATGCAGGATTTGAAGTCAGAGATATGATTGAGTGGGTATACTCCACAGGATTCCCGAAGTCTTTGAATATAGGTAAGGCAGTTGATAAGAAGCCAAAAGCTGATAGTGTAAAGGATTGGAAAAAATGGTTAGATATTCAAATAAACAATTCTGGGAAATCAAAACAACAAATAAATGATGAGTGTGGATTTACAGCAACTTCCTATGTAAAAACAGACAATAAAGATTACTGGTCATCAAACTTACCAAAGAACGGAAAGTGGCGAATAATGAAAAAAGTTATTGGAATTAAGACAGATGAATATGATTGGGTAGAACAAGATAACTGCGGAGAAAGAGGATATGTAGAACCAACAGGCGGATTGGCTGGTGGGAGTGGGAATACTGTCGGATGTTTTACAGGGAAACAGCTATCTAATAATGCGATAGATGACAGAGCAAAACAATGGGAAGGCTGGGGAACTGCTCTTAAACCAGCACACGAACCTATCTGTATGGCTCGTAAACCTTTATCAGAGAAAACAGTAGTAGAGAATGTTCTTAAATATGGAACAGGTGGAATAAATATAGATGAGAGTAGGGTAGAATATCAAGGAAAAGAAGATTTTGAAAATACATTAAAAAGTAATACTGGGAATATAGCAGGAGGAACTTTTAAATGTTCAAGTAAATCGATGGCAAAAGAAGAAGTGATTACTCAGCTCGGTCGCTTCCCTGCCAACCTTATCCACGACAATAGTGAAGAAGTAAGAGAGTGTTTTCCTGAAACTAAATCAAGTAAAGGAAGTTTTAAAGCAGAGGACTATGAAGAACACGAAACATCAACTAACTTTACTCGTGGAGATTTTAAAGGTCGTGGTGACTCAGGCAACGCTAGCAGGTTTTTTAAGAGCATAGAACAGGTGGTTGACCTAAACGATTTTTCAATGTATAATAGAAGCATAATTATTAATATAAAAAAATTATGTGGACAACATTTAACAAAAAAGAAAACAGGTATTATTTTG
>JAKPKF010000371.1 GCA_029553845.1 bacterium
GCCCTTTTCTTTCATTTTTTCATATGAATCCATCCATGTTAGGTTTGCTGGAATAAACATCGTCACAAATTCTTCATCTGTAAGTTTTTCTCTCCAATATTTAACAAAGCCTTCTTGGAATTCTTCTAAAGTTAAACCATCACCTTTAGCGAGAGCATATTCTTGCATAGCACATCTTAAAGTAAACTTCCATGTTCTGGAATTGAAGAAACCTGCTCTATGTGCAGCATCCTGAACATTATCAGAGAATGTTAATGTCTTTTTATCATCGTTAAATTTAGAAGCAAACATCTGTGAAACAGTAGCACTAATGGTTGTGGCGCTTCTTAAACCTAATAAGGCGATGCCTTCACTTTGACAATGCGGGCAGACATAATGTTTGGTTCCACCATGGCTTGCGGTTTTAAACTCAACCGGAATAATAACTGGAATTGCATCTGTTCCGCAGGAAGAACATGCGTGACCACCCGGTTTTTCAATTAAATCAACTTTTAAGCAATTTGGGCATAAATAAGCATGCATAAAGTCCTCAGACACTTCTTCTTCATGCGAATGAGGATACATAACTGTGACATGGTCATCATAACTAAAAAACCTGTTATAGAATGCACCCATATCTTGAATGGCAGCATTATGCTTTTCATCAAGAATAGTTACCCAACCAGTCGCACCACAATCACGGCAGTTAACAATTGGAAGATAATGTTTTGCTTGCTCTTGGTTTAAATCAGTAGCAAGGGCATATGTAATCTTATCGTTTGTTACTTTAACTACAACACGCCTTAATTCTCTCATCCATAATTGGACTTGAACTGTTAAGAATGGTCTTAAATGCTCTTTTGTCCCGCTTCTAGCATGAGAAATAAGCGCAAATAAAGTATCTAAAGCAAATTTAGGATCTTCAAAATCATTTAAGAATGGATACTGTTTAATCAATTCTTCAATAATCTTGGAATTCTGGACAAATTTATTATCCATTGCTAAAAGCAATGAGCGAGTAAATGCATGTTTTTTAAGATGTTTGGCTAATTCTAATCTGCTTTCTGCAGACATAATGTCATCAGTGTTAAAACCAGTTAGCCACCCTTCTGCAGATTTACTCAAAAATGAGGAAACATCATCTTCTTCGTATGCCTTTAATAAGAGTTTATTTGTGGCTTCGTCTAACAACTTGTAATCAGAAATCGTTTCATTAAAGAATTCATCTGGATGGAGTCTGTCTTCGGTAATGATTGCATCATTTTCAAATGGCTCGCCAAATATTTCTCCAGCATACTTAAAGATATTATCGGCTGATTCGCCATCACCTAATGTCGCAGATGTACCAATGCAACAAATATAGCCTTTAGGAGTATATAGCCTTGCTTTTAATCTTCTAAGTAAGCACGCTAAATCAGTTCCTTGAGCACCATCAAATGTATGGAGTTCGTCCACCACTATGAACTTAAGCGTTTCTGGATTGTTTGACTTCCATAAAGCAGCATCTTTTGGTCTAACCATAAGGTAATCGAGCATTTTGTAGTTTGTTAACAAAATATCTGGTGGGTTGGACAATAATGTTTCATGGTCGGTGAT
>JAKPKF010000204.1 GCA_029553845.1 bacterium
CCCTAGTAGCGTATACAGAGAAAATATTCCAAAATTCATCTTAGCAACACCTGCCGGAAAAGATATGACTGTTCTTACAATAGGAATTAATCTTCCAAAAAATACAATCCCATTTCCATACTTGTCGAATGCTCTATAACCCTTATCTAAATCCGAGGAAGGTATGAACATGTACTTGCCAAACTTTCTTACAAATTTATCTACACCTTCCTTTCCCCATTTTCCTATGAAGTAGAAAGGAAAAGATCCCAAGCACGCTGCTAATGTTGCCACAATTATGGTTATGTATATATTCATACCATCCCTTGAACAAACAAAACCAGAGAAAGGTAAAATTATCTCACTTGGAATTGGTGCAAAAAAACTTTCCAGAAACATTGCAACTGCCACTCCAGGATAACCTAGTGTAGATATGGCATTAACAAGCCAGTCAATAATAGAGGAAATCATTAGATTCTAATTTAAATTTACTAGCACACCGTTACCAATCTTAACACCATTTGTAGAACAAAATCCAGAATTTACCTCTAACACATACCTGTAAGTACTGTTTGAGAAAATAGATGGACAAGAAGAAACACAAGGCTGTTGTTCTTCCTTAATATCTACTATAAACCCTGTTTCATCAATAAAAATAATGTCCAGTGGAATCAACATATCTTTCATCCAGAAAGAGGAATTGGTATTCTGTTCAAACACAAAATACATTCCCTCGTAATCTCCGAGATATTTTCTAAAACTCAAGCCAAGAGCCCTTTCTTCTGGGGTATCTGCAATTTCAACTCTCAAATTTATAACCTTACCATCCCCTATAGATATCTCCATCTCTTTCAAACTCTCTTCGACTTCTTTTGATTCTTCACTCTCCTTAAAAACATTTTCAATCTTAATATCATCCACAAAGGAAATATCGAAGAGATTAAACTTGTTTTGAAGAAAATAAAAGATTCCTACAACAAAGATAATATACAACAGAAGCTTCAATTGGTTACTCATATTTAAATATAGCAAAAACAAGTAATCAATCAAACATTTTTAAACAAAATAATATATAATTACCCTTGTTATGCAGACATTCAAAAAATATTTAAATCCTCTCTACAAACAGCTCGAGGATATAGGGTCATTTAGTGACCTTTCAAATCTTTCTGCACTAGAACAGGAAGAGTACCCTACCCTGCAAGAGGTAACGAAAAAGAAGATTGCTAGTATACGAAGTCTTCTTCCAAGACTAGATAGGTTAGAAGAAGAACTAGAGCACCAAATCGCCCTCATAGAAACTGAAAGTGATATTGATGAAAGAAAAGATGCAAAAAATGTTTACAATCAAATACTCAAACAAATTGAGGCTTTGATTGGAAGAATCAATAACGAATTAATAGCACTTGACTCCCCTTACTTTGGAAAAATTGTGTTTTTACCAAATGACTCTAAAACTGGCAAACCACTAATCCTTTACATAGGGAAATTTGCCCTTGTAGATGAGAAAACACACATTCAAATAATCACAGACTGGAGATCTCCAATAGCAAATATCTACTACGAGAACTCTGGTCCTGCCAAAAATGTAAGTTTTCAAGCTCCAGTTGGAAAAAGAACAGGAGAACTTAAACAGAAAAGACAGTTTCAGATAGCAAGAGCTAGAATAAGAGGCATCTATGATGCTAAAAGTGGTAATGTAGCAGCAGATGAATTTCTCCTTGCACAATTAAATGAAAGACTTGGTAAAAAGCTTCAAGATATTGTCTCTACGATACAGGCACAACAGAATGAAATAATTAGAGAGGATATTAACCATCCAAGCGTAATACAAGGAGTGGCAGGTAGTGGAAAAACAACCATACTCCTGCACAGACTTGCATATCTTTTCTACACATACAAAGAAACTATTACTTCAGAAAATTCCCTAATCATTGCTCCGAACCAGATGTTCATAGACTATGTCTCAGATGTCCTTCCGGATTTAGGTATATCCAAGGTAGATACACAAACATATCTCTTTTGGGCAAAGAGTTTCTTAACATGGGGAGATAATTACAGACTTTCTAATTTAGAAGAAGATATGAAGATTAAAGAATTCAAGGGTTCTTTAGAATTTTTAGATATTCTAGATACATATTTCGACAAATTCGAAAAAGAGCTTCTAGAGGAAATGCCATACTCTAGAAAAGATATTGTTGCAAATAGATATTATCTTCTTGAGAAGAATTACCAAGATATAGATATGGCAGAAAGATTGGAATTAGCATTAGAGTATTCCTTTGCGCAGAAACATTTTAGAAAATCCCTAGATGGATACATTGGAGATATGAACGACAACGATTTTGACATTAAAAAGAAAGTTTTAACATACTTTAGAAATAATACTTCTGTTTACAGACTTTACAGGAATCTCTTCAAAGATACACTACTGAATCAAGATGTTTGTACATACTCACTCAAGGGATTGGTTAGCGAAGGAAAGAATAACTTCTTTAGAATAGAGGATTTAGCGCCAATGGTTTACCTTTACCAAAAGATTAATGGTATAAAAAATGTTACCAGAGATACCGTAATGGTAGATGAGGCTCAAGATATGAGCTACATACAACTTGCTACATTAACTAAAATTGCTAATAATGGAAATATTACTCTAGCTGGGGATCTTGCTCAATCCATAATTCCTCCTTTCTACATTAGGTCATGGGATGGTGTACTAGATATACTTGAGAGATATACTCACAAAAAAGTTTCTTTCCATCAGTTGCAGAGGTGTTACAGAACTACAGTTGAAATAATAGATTATGCTAACGGTTTGTTTAAAGAGAAATTTCCTAAATCATATCAACTTCCAGAGGCAGTCTTAAGACATGGTGATGATGTAGAGATATTAAATATTGGTAATACATTGGATTGTTGTAGTGAAAAAGAATTGAAGGTTGTAGTTGAAAAGATAAAAGAGCAATTTGAGAAGGGTGCTGTAACTTGTAGCGTACTTTGTAGAGACAAGAATCATTCTACAAATATTTACAACAGATTAAAGAGTTACAATGAGTATTTAGACAGAGAGATTATTAATTACACAGAGAATGATTACAAACAGGGTCTACTTGTAATGCCTATAGAGAATGCAAAGGGTCTAGAATTTGATAGTGTATTTATAGCTGATATGGATTCATATCCGGATGATGAGTTGTCATGGAGGTTACTGTATGTTGGTATAACAAGGGCATTACATAGATTGTTCATTATTAAATAGAGAATATCTACTAACCTTGGAACTCATCTACATTTGCGTTAGAATAGACAATGCCTAAAAAGAAACTAGCCCGAATAATATCTGAAATGTTTAATGGGTTCTTTACCATGCTACTAACCCCAATCCTTGTGTTTGTCGTTTCAGATATCCCAACCATATACAAAATCATATTCTCCGTTCTTTACATATCAGCTCCAGTTGGTACATTCTTCATACTTAAGAAATTAGGCAAAGTTACAGACTACGAATTTACCAAAAGAGAGGAAAGACCTCTCTTCTTTTCCATAGTTACTATTTCCTTCCTAATACTCTTCATCGTAAGTACCTTTCTTCTTAAAAATCCAATCATATCCACAGTGACAGTAGCATCTTTTACTGCCTCGACAATACTAACAATCGTTTCCCTCTTCTGGAAAATGAGTGGACACATGACATACTCCACACTTCTCTTCTTTACATGCATATTCCTTTTTCCAAACCTCTCCTTTCTCTGGTTACTCTTTTTCTTTACACCAGCCATTGCATGGTCAAGAGTTGAGCTTGGTAAACATACATGGATGCAAACAGTCGCAGGAGTATTAGTTTCTACTGCAATATCCATTACCTTTTTCTTTGTTCTTTGATACAATACCTGTATTAATGGAAAATCTCAGTATTACACAATTAAGAGAGAAACTACTTAACAAAGATATCTCTGCAACCGAAGCAGTAAACTACTACCTAGACAGAATTGCAAGACTAGAAAAAACTCTCAATGCATATATTACTGTAAACAAGGAAGATGCTTTAAAAAAGGCAAAAGATTTTGACAACAATTTTGACAAATTAAAAGACAAAAAACTCTCTGGTATCCCAATTTCTGTCAAAGATGTCTTCTCTACCAAAGATATACTAACTACATGTGCCTCACACATACTAGACGGATACAAACCTGTTTACAATGCTACTGTTGTACAAAGAATACTAGATGAGCAAGCCATAATCTTGGGAAAAACAAACCTAGACCAATTCTGTCATGGTTCTGGTACAGTTACATCCTACTACGGACCTACTAGAAACCCTTGGGACACGGAAACTCTCCCCGGTGGATCAAGTGGTGGTTCAGCTGCTGCAGTTGCCGCAGATATGTGTACAGCCTCTCTAGGGACAGAAACTGCAGGCTCCATTAGACTACCAGCATCATGGTGTGGAATAGTTGGTCTTAAACCTACATATTCCAGAGTATCCAGGTATGGAGTACTTGCGATGGGTTCATCTTTGGACTCTCCTGGACCAATTGTTAAAACAGTAGAAGATGCAGCATATCTCTTAAGCATAATTGCTGGATATGACAAAAATGACTTCACATCCTCCAAAGAACCTGTAAACGATTACTTCAAATTACTAGATTCTTCCAAGATTAAAGGTATGAGGTTAGCATTGCCAAAAGAATATTTAGATCTAGATATACAGGATGGTGTAAGAAAAAATTTTGAAAGCAGTATATCCATTCTCAAAGACTTAGGAGCAATAATTGAAGAGGTATCTGTTATGGATCCTAAATTCGCTATGGCAGTATATACCATAACATGTAGAAGTGAAGTGTCTTCGAACTTAGCAAGATATGATGGCACAAGATATGGTCTAGAGGGAAGTAAGAATGGAAATGTAAAAGAATATTACGAATCTACAAGAGGAGAAGGATTTGGGGAAGAACCAAAGCGAAGAGTAATAACTGGAACATTTTCACTCTCTGCTGGGTATGCAGATGAATATTTCAAAAAGTCTGAACAGGTTAGACAGTTAATCAAGGATGATTTAGATGGTGTATTGAAAAAGTATGATGCAATAGTATCTCCATCTACTCCTTCTGTAGCGCTTAAAGATGAAGATGCAGATAATCCTCTCTTTGGAGAGATAGCAGATGTACTTGCAGAGGGAAGCTCTGAGGCAGGACTACCCGGTATATCTATTCCATCTGGTCTTTCAAACAGAATGCCTACAGGTATTCAGTTTATAGGAAGATATTTTGACGAACAGACAATACTTAATGCAGCTTATGCATTAGAAAAAGAAATTGGAACATTGAAATTAAGGCTGTAGTATATCTTCACTCTCACCATTTATGGATATGATAACCTTGTCCACTGTAGAGAACTGTTTTAATGTTTGAGTAATCTGTCCCTTAATTCTCTCAACCAAACATGCTCCTCCTACTCCCTCACCCAGTTTTTCGTTAAAATCTACATATGCCACTCCCTTAGATATTTTTAATGAGTTAATTGTAACACCAGCAGGAATAGATGAAATATATCCCTTATCTTCCTCTGTACTTGTTGTACCTTTAAGAAGTTCCAATAATGCAGCTCTCCCAACAGCCTCTGTCTTTATTACTTTTCTACTTACGGCATATACCTTTTCACAATTTTCTGAGTTTGGATCTTTCATAGTATTGCCAAAATACACAAGAAGACTCATTGTGCTATCTATATCACAGAGTTCTTTAAAAGATATGGGTATTTCGAAACTGTCATGATTTGCTACCTCTCCAGATGGATTATCTTTAATAAATACTAACTTCGCATCACCATTACAGATATCTGTGCATGTAACCTCTGCAGTAAATTTTACAAATTCATCTGTATATGAATCTCCAACAGCTTTAGCTTGTACAGTAAGAATTTCTGCACCTGCATCACTAACAAGTGTAATTGGAAAAACTCCTTCAAAGAACCATGAGCCAGGTATCTCTCCTTCAATATCAAAGGTACAATCCACTTCACTATTTGGGAGAGGTGTTACCATTCTGTATTCCACCCCTTTGGTAGATTTGGTTACAATTTTTTTATCTTCTTCCTGAGTATTACCTTGTTTATTAAAGATTGGAATATATTCTAATATCTGATCTCTGAAGATGTATACAAGAGGAATAAGGATAACAAGAAGAATTGCAATGATAAACAGAATTATGTATTTCCTTTTCATATATATAATATATACCTAATAGAAAAAGAAATGTAAACAGGAAATGTCACAGAATATGAGGCGCCTGGGACTCGGACCCAGCACCTACTGCTTAAAAGGCAGTTGCTCTAACCGGATGAGCTAGCGCCCCTCATAATTACGAAAGAATTATATCCTTTGAGAAATATATTTACAAGGTATATCTACTAATAAGAATCTATACTTCTAGTTCTTATACCTAACAATTCATGCTTCCTTTTATGAGTAACTGGGTCTGTTGTAATCTTTAATGCAAAATCCGAGAGAGTATAAGACAAAGAATGGACCGCACTTACATCTTTCTCTTCCATAATGTGACTCTCTTTTTCAAAAAGTTCATTACCAAAACTAGAATATATCCTTGGGCTTGCTTCCTTTCCCCAGATTATACCGTAGTAACTTCTGCTATTATCTGGTATAAAACCTGGTAATCCAATTCTAGATTGTTTATCTGGTACCCTATTAGCTAGAAACAAGCCTTTCATTCCATCGTCATCATAAAGAACAATGGATAATTTGCTAATATTGATACTACTTATAGAGGGTGTCTCCAATGCCTCTTTTAAACCATTACATATATGGTTTACAGAGAATCTATCCCTGTCTTGATAGTCCGCAAGATTAATTGTTAGAACAGAATTAGGAGGCATAAGTTCTCCAAAAAACTCAAGATTTTCTCTTGCTACTTCTAATCTCGTTCCTTCTGATATTTTATTTTCAACATCCTCAATCATCTTCTTCTTACTTAAGTTATATCTGAGGATATCGCACCCCATAGCTTTAGTCAAGAGGATATTACCCTTTGTATATTAATCTATCTATTGGTTTGAAACTTCTTCTATGGATTATACAAGGACCATGTTTTTTTAATACATCCATATGGTACTTAGTACCATAACCCACATGTTTTTCAAAACCATAAATTGGATATTTCTTAGCATAATCATACATAATCCTGTCTCTTACAACCTTGGCTACAACAGAGCTTGCAGATATTGAATAGTGAAGTAAATCCCCCTGTGTAATTTTGTCCATCTTGTAATTTGGTATGGAAGATATATTCATACCATCTGCAATTATGTAATCCACTCTCTTTCCAACCTTCTCCTCTACAACCTGCAAAGCTATACTCATAGCCTCAAGTACTGCTTTCTGTATACCCAATCTATCTATATCTGCTGCACTTACTATCCCATATCCAAATGCAAAAGATCTCTCCGTTATCAATGAAAATGCCTCCTCTCTTTTCTTCTTTGTCATCTTCTTACTGTCCCTTACAAATGGTACTACTTGGTCAAGTGAGTTAATAACTACACAACCTGCAACCACAGGACCAGCTAAGGGCCCTCTTCCTGCTTCATCTAAACCTGCAACTATTTGGTATCCCTGTGACCAAAGTTTCTCCTCTAATTTGGTATCTGGATATATAATCATGATATATGATACCATTAAGTATGGATGAAGTTACCTCAACTACAACCCTCTCAGAGCAATTACAGGAACAACCTGTATCTTCTACTACATCTCTTGGTTCTGTTTTAATTGCATCTCTTTCCATTTCCTTGTTTTTAGTCATTGGGTATTTACTTATTAAGTGGTTTAAGTTTTAATGTATATATATAAATTAAATATTTACTGCCATGTCAGAGGATAAAACATTTTCATTTCTTAAGGGTATATTAGTTGGAGCCATAGCTGGTGCTGTAACAGGAGTACTGTTAGCACCAAAGTCAGGTGTTGAAACAAGAGAAGATTTAAAGAAATTAGCTGTAGATTTCGGAGATAAAGCGAATGAGCTTTACACAAAAGCATCTACTATTCTTAAAGAGAAACTAACTTCACTTAAAAAAGCTGGTAAACAGATAAACCGAGAAAGTTATTTGGAATTAGTATCTCAAGTAGTGGATGAGATAAAAAAGGATGGGTTAGTTACTGAAGAGGTCGCACAGAAAATTTCGACACAATTAAAAACAGATTGGGCTTTAGTAAAGGAAGAGTTAAAGAAATAACACTATATTTCATCAATCATAAGATTAAATATAAATATGAGAGACTAGAAATAGTCTCTCTTTCTTTGTAGAATAACAATATTATGCGAGAGTAGTTCAGTTGGCTAGAATGTCTCCTTCCCAAGGAGAAGGTCGCGGGTTCGAATCCCGTCTCTCGCTCCAGATTTCCTATCTATACACCTCTCTTCTGTGTCCTATCCGAAGAATTTTCATTTTATCATCATTTACATCGAATATAACTCTATATTCACCAACTCTAAAACGAAAAGACCCTGTTCTATAATCAGTTAATGGCTTTGCAAATAGAAGTGGATCCTCTTGTTTACAAAAGAAATCAAGTTTAATAATAATTCTTTTCTGTATAGATTTGGGGAGTTTCTTGATATCTCTTACCGCAGATACTGTAAATCTATATTCCATAGTATTTACAGATTAAGCATTTTCTTCACCTCATTGGCAGAATAAGTTTTTTCCTTTCTTCGTTTATCAATTCTTTCTTTAAGTATTGGTGAAGCCATCGCTTCCAAATCTTCAATTATATCTTCCCACATATCATTAGGAATTAAGACCCCTAAGGCCTTATCGTTTTTCAATACACGGTAGAAGGTATTTGTATCAGCAGCATCTTCAAACAAACGGGTTAGACCAGCCTGTGCTTTTTGAATATTTGTAAATTTTTCAGAAGATATTAATTGTCTCATATTACAGAAGTATTACATGATTCTGTAATTATGTCAAGACTGTAGTATAATATCTCACTTCCTTTTTACACTCTTACCTGTTACAATACTGTTACATATGCTGATGTAGCTCAGCTGGTAGAGCACTCCCTTCGTAAGGGATAGGTCGGTGGATCGAAGCCACCCATCAGCTTTTTAAAAATATGAAAACACCTACATACACAATTACAAACCTAATCCTCTCTTACATAGTTAAGTATGAACTTGCCATCAAAGACATAACACACTATCCCCTACCAGAAAAATATCTTCTACCTTTACAAGAAAAATACGGTGCAGAAGATTTAAATGCTCTCGGTGATTTAGTTGGTAATACCATTGGATACAACAAATCACTACAAGTACAAAGAGGACAAGAGCTAGCCTCCCAGAGAAAAAATCTTCAACTATTCATAAATATCCGGAATGCTAAAGATTACATAAATTCCTACACTACAAATAGCTCTCTTAAACCATCTATAGAACTCTCTTCACACCTTAATAAACTAGCAATGAAAGGACTTGTAGATGATTGGGATTTGGCAAAATTAAAAACATTCTCAGAAAAACCAAACGAAATATATGACACGTGGTTTAAAATGAGAGACTACTACCCACACATTGACTCTGCATCACATTTTAATGAGATTTTCGAATGGATAAAAGATGGAAAAGATTCAAATCACAAACTTATTAAATTCGCTGCCCTTACATACGAATTCATAGACAAAGCGCCATATTTTGTAGGAAACCAAATTACAGCAATACTTACCCTTGAAATACTTGCTAAGCAGTATGGATACAATCCAGATAACTTACTTCCTTTCTTCAAATCCATAAACAACATATCCCAAGATTTACTAGATGCATTTAAGATATCTAAGAGTAAAAGAGATCTAACCACCTTCATAGAAGCATTCCTTTACGCCATATCTCTTACTGCCATAGATGTATCCAGAGAATTAAAAGATACATATACAAAGAAAGTTAAAAAACAGGGAGCCTTAGAGATATCACTAAACCCAAGACAAATTAAAGTCATGGATTACATAACTCTCAATCACAAGATTACCAGAAGTAAATACACCAAGATGATGGGTGTATCCTTTATGACCTCCTACAGAGATCTACAAGAAATGGTAGATAAGGGATATATCAAACAAAAAGGACAAGGAAGAGGAACCTTCTATGTCCTCTCCAAAGAACAGGAAGATATTGTCTTGGAAATTGAATAATCTAGTTAAACTTGTTAACATTACTAACTATGGAATATGACATCATCGTTGGTTTAGAAATACATGTACAAACTAAAACAGAATCTAAAATGTTCTGTTCTTGTCCTACAGGATATTTCCAGAAAGATCCAAACACGCATGTATGCCCTGTATGTTTAGGACTCCCAGGAGCGCTACCAGTTCCAAACAGAAGAGCAATTGAACTATGCATACTCATGGGACTTGCTACAAATTGTAAGATAAACCAGAACATATACTTCGACAGAAAGCATTACTTCTACCCAGACTTACCAAAAGGATACCAGATTAGTCAGTACAAAGACCCAATCTGTTCAAACGGCAAAGTAACCTTACCCTCTGGAGTAGAAATTGAAATAGAGAGAATTCATCAGGAAGAGGATGTTGCTAAATCTACCCATCACAAAGAGGTTTCTACAAACAAAGATTATTCACTCATAGATTACAATAAATCCGGCATTCCACTCATTGAGATAGTAACTAAACCATGTATCCGCAGTGCTAAAGATGCAAAAGATTTTGCCACACAAATTAGACAGATTTGTAGATACTTAAATATCTCTGATGCAGATATGGAAAAGGGACAGATGAGATGTGAACCAAATATCTCCATACAGGAGAAAGGCAAATGGAAATATGAAGATGGAAAAATATTACCTGTTGGAGATTACAAATTAAATAACAAGGTTGAAGTAAAAAATATTGGCTCCATAACTGCAGTAGAGAAATCCATAGAATATGAAGTAAAGAGATTAACAGAGGAAATAACAAATGGAAAAGAAATAATACAGCAGACAAGAGGTTGGAATGCAGATAAGGGAATTACAGAATTCCAAAGAAGCAAGGAAACAGCAGACGATTACAGATATATGCCAGAACCAGACATCCCTGTAATTGAAGTCTCTAAAAAAGATATTGAAAGAATATCTAACGAGCTTGTAGAACTTCCACACGAGAAGATAACAAGATATACAAAGGATTACGATATCTCTACATACGCCGCAGAAGTTATTTCTTCTACAAAAGAAAACGCCTCTTACTTTGAATCTCTTCTTGCAGAGCTTAAGCCATCTCTAGATGAGAAGACTGCTGCAAAAGAGGCAGCCAATTGGTTAATGGGTACAGTATATTCAATTGGTAAAGATGTAGATATTAAAGATTTAGCATTACTAATTAAAAAATTTAGAGATGGAATCATAACAAAGGGAGTTGCGGAAGAATTACTTAAAAACTGTCTAGAAAACAACAAAGATATATCGGATGAGTTAGAAAAGTTTGAAAGTTCTTCAAAAGAAAACTCTGAAAAATTGGAAGATATTGTAAAAGATATAATTGCAAGAAATCCTAAGGCAGTAGCAGATTACAAGGGTGGTAAAGAATCTACAATTGGCTATCTCGTAGGACAGGTTATGCAATCTACGAAGGGTAGTGCAAATCCAAATGAAGCGAAGAATATATTAGTGAAATTACTTAAATGAAAATAGATGTAAAACATATAGCAGATTTATCTAGAATAGCTCTTACACAGGAAGAGTTAGATAAATTTACACCACAGATGGAAACAATATTACAATCTGCTTCTGAATTAAAGAATGTAGATACTGATAATGTAGCACCAATGAAAAAACATATACCATTTTCAGACTTAAGAGATGATATCCCTACTCCATCACTTACTCAGGAAGAGGTATTAAAAAATGCTAAACATACTGAGAAAGGATATGTTAAGGTATATGGAAAAATATTTGGTGACATTGAAGAAAGTTAGTATCTCTAGTAAAATACTCCCTGTATAAGCCGAGGTGGTGAAATTGGCAGACACGCTTGCCTTAGGAGCAAGTGGGAGTAATATCCCTTGCAGGTTCAAATCCTGTCCTCGGCACCATATATTTTTTACTTACAATACATGCTAAAGAAAATCATAAAACCATTTCAAGAAGTACTACTTGAACGAAAGCTGTGCGTTGGATGTACAGGACAACTAGAGAATTCCAAAAGATTAGGAAACCTCTCAGATAATAGATTCATGGTACAGTGCAAATGCAAAAGAAGATATGTATTTGACAAAGAAATGAACAAATACCAAAGAGCTACATTCGCAGAAGAACAACAAATACTAAAACAGATCAAAAAAGATAGTGAATAGTTATCTTCACAAAGTATTCCAATTATAGTAGAATTCTTAAGGTTATGCCGCTATCGTCTAGTGGCCTAGGACAACAGGTTTTCATCCTGTAAACCGGAGTTCGATTCTCCGTAGCGGTACCATATTATTTTATCTGCCCAAACCATGTACGAAACAGAAACAAAAATTAAAACTCCAACAGAGAAAATCGCTGCAACCTTTTCCTCTATTGGGCAGTTTTTACTTTCCTTTTTAGAAACAATTGTTGTAGCACTAGTAATATCCATTGTTTTGTATCTGTTTATCATGACCCCTCATGAAGTTATTGGTAACTCCATGCATCCAACATACCAGAATGGAGAATACCTAATGGCAAACAAGCTATTGTACAGATTCCAAGATCCACAAAGAGGCGATGTCATAATCTTTAAATATTCAGATACACAAGACTTCATAAAAAGAGTAATTGGCCTACCAGGAGACAAAGTTATGTTAAAGGATGGACATATATATATCAATGATCAGCTACTTGATGAATCAGCCTATTTAAGTAATTCAATCTATACCAACGGAGGAGAATTCCTCCACGAGGGAGAAAGTATCATAGTTCCTAACAATGAATACTTTGTATGTGGAGACAACAGGCCACACAGTTCAGATTCTAGAACCTTTGGCCCAGTATCCAAAGATAATATAAAGGGAAAAGCATGGCTTGTTTACTTCCCATTCTCACAATTCAGAATAGCCCAGCACGAAACATATTCTAACCTCTAGACCTCTTGCGTGAAACGTGGTAAATTGATAGGGTAAATATGAAAACATTCGTTATAGCAAATCAAAAAGGAGGAGTTGGTAAAACAACAACTGCAATTAATCTTGGAGCCAGTTTAGCTCTAAAAAAGAAAAAAGTCCTACTCATTGACCTTGATCCGCAATCTAACCTTTCTTCTGGAATTGGCTTTACACAACAGTTTGACAAACAGAATTGGAGTTCTTCAGACCAACCACCATACAAAAGTATCTACGATGTACTTGTACAAGACGATCCTCTCTCCTCTGTATTTGTGGCTACCTCTACTCCTAATCTTTTCCTAGTTCCATCACATCTTTCACTTGCAGGAGCAGAAATTGAGATGGTAAATATGCTCTCAAGAGAAACACTTCTTAAAAAGGCTCTCTCCAAATTCACAGAAGATTTTGACTATGCCATTATTGACTGTCCTCCATCCTTAGGATTATTAACCATAAACGCATTAATTGCTGCAGAGAAGCTTCTAATTCCAATCCAGTGTGAATATTTCGCTCTAGAGGGCCTAGGGCAGCTACTAGAGACTACAAAGTTAATTAAAGGCATCAATCCCTCATTAACAATTGGGGGCGTAATATTAACCATGTACGACAGCAGGACAAAACTCTCTGGAAGTGTTGTCTCAGATGTACAATCCTTCTTTGGAGATGTTGCCTTTAATTCCATTGTACCAAGAAATGTTAGACTCTCCGAAGCTCCATCATATGGACAAACAATATTCCAGTATGACAAGAAATCTACAGGAGCACTAGCCTACAAGAGCTTAGCTTCTGAGTTTATACAGCGTTTTGACGATTAATTTTTACATTACATAATATGCAAAACAACGAAAGACTGGGAAAAGGATTAGCTGCATTAATTAGTACAAATGAGATTGACAATACTAATAGTGCGTACAATCCAAATTTCGACATAAACAAAATAGAGGCAAACCCATACCAGCCTAGAATGCATATAGATCCAGAGGAGCTCATAGACATTGCAGACTCCATAAGAGAGCACGGAGTAATACAGCCATTAATCATTACAAAAGACAAAGATTCTGACAAATATTTTCTCATTGCAGGAGAACGAAGACTTAGAGCTTCACAACTAGCTGGTTTAAAAACAGTTCCTGTAGTTATACAAGAGTCCTCTCCCCAAGATATGCTTGAGCTAGCAATTATTGAGAATATCCAAAGAAAAGACCTTAATCCTCTTGAAGAGGCATATGCATTTAAAAAGATGCAGGAAGAATTCGGTATACCACAAAGAGATATTGCACGAAAGGTTGGTTTAAGTAGAGTAGCAATTACAAACAAGATTAGATTACTTACCATACCAAATGAAGTTAAGGAAGATGTTCTAAACGAGAAATTAAGTGAAGGACATGCAAGAGCTCTCCTTGGTATCAAAGACAAAGTCTCCTTAATTGCAGCTGCAGATTTAGTAGTGAAGCGAGGTATGAGTGTAAGAGAAACAGAAGCCTTAGTTAGAAAAATTAACTTTGGTAAAGGTTCAACTACTAGAAACTGGAAACGAAGTGATGAAGAAACAGATAACTACTCAAGATTATTAAGTAAAAAATTGGGATACACAGCACATATATCTAAAATGACAAAAGGTGGGAAAGTTGTAATTAGATACAATACACACAAAGAATTGAAAGAATTAATGAGTAAATTGCTTTAAGCAGTTACTTCCTGTCTAAGCTTCTCATACATAACCACAGCAGCACTCGCACTTACATTTAGTGAACCAATGCCCTCTCTCATTGGTATAGATATTTTTTCATCTGCTCTCTCGAGTAATCCAGCAGTAATCCCTACATCTTCAGCACCCATTACAAAAGCTACTGCACCCTTTAGATTTGTCTCAAAATATACTTTTCCATCCATATGTACAGCAAATATCTTAATGTTGTTTTTCGTAAGAAGTTTTAGAGCATTAAAAAGATTTGTTTCTACAAGCGGTATTCTTTCTGCAGCTCCCATGGATATTCTAATTGTTTCATTTGTTATTAAGTTCTTCTCTTGAGAATTAACAATAATACCGTTTACACCAGCTGCAAATGCAGTTCTCATAATCGCTGCAATGTTTTGGGTATATTTAAGATCATCTAATACTAAAAAGAATGGCTGTTTACCTTCACTTGAAAGCTTGTCTAAAAGTTCCTCTAAATCCCAGTTGTTCTGGGAGTACATATATCCTAAGATACTTTCACTATTTGAATTTCTAAGCCTTCTAGTAATAATCTTTCTGGAGACTTTCAATACAGGGATGTTCTTCTTACCTGCTATCTCTACAATCTCTCTAACTTTTTCATCCTTGAAAGCATTAGCTGCAATATACAGTTTGTCAAAATCTCTACCCTCTTTTAAAAGTTCAAGGATAGCATTCTTACTTTCTACCTGTATGAATCTTGTTTTTGACATAATTGGTATCTTCCTAGACAGATTCTACCACATCTACATAGTACTGACCTCTTTTAAATCCAGTCATCCTTCTGAACTGTACTACTCCATCTTTGTGAGCATGAATTGAGTAATCTTTTGACATGTATGTATTCTTTCCAGAATGATACACAGATCCTCTCTGCTTAACTATTATATTTCCATTTTTTACAACTTCTCCAGCAAACTTTTTTACCCCAAGTCTTTTTCCTGCTACATGTCCATTGTTTGATGTGCTTGCTGCTCCTACTACGTGTGACATTGTTCTGTATTAACAAAATTATTTAATTGCAGTTATCTTCTGCGTAGAACAAAAATGTTCCTTGTGATAATACTATTTTTTCGTTTCCACATCAAGTCCCTTCCCTTACAAAGTTCTCCATTTACAACATCCCATTTCTTGTCAAAAATATCTCGGATACTGAATGTTTTCCATCCTGTATGGGTTTTGTAAGATGGGATTATGACTACTACAACAAACCCTTCATGGGCAAATCTATTTAGGATATCTATTAATCCAAGATACAAAGCTTTGACTCTTTCAAGATATACATCGGCTCTGTTTGGAAAAAGGACTCTTCTTTGGGGAGGTCCCATGTATGGCTCACATACTACACATTTAACTTCAGTCTTTTTTAAATCACTAACTATTCTTGCTGGGGGATTTGTAACATCCATCTGGAACACCTTGTATTTGACATCTCCAATTTCTCCTATACCAGAGAGCCATTCAATATTTTTCTCTGTATATTCAATCGCTTTTTCATCAATATCTGATCCTAGTAAGTCAAATCCAAGAATTCCTGCTTCCATAAGTATTGTTCCAGATCCACAGAATGGATCCCAAACTATACCATCTTTTCTGCCTGTAAGATTTACCATGATTCTTGCTAATTTAGGAGGAAGTGTTCCCATTTCTAAGTCTGTATGTGGCTTGTCCATATCTCTCTTTGCAAAACCATCTACATCTTGCACAGATATTGTACTTCCGTATATCTCTTCATTCTCTGTGCGAATAATACATAGCTCAAACCCTTTTTCTAAGATACTGTTCCCAACAATTTGTGCAGAATTTAGTGCACTGCTTCTGGAAAGTGGATTAACAAATCTAGATGGTCTTCCTACTTCTTTAAGACCAACCTTTATCTGCTTACCAAGCTTTCTAAGAAATCTTGAGTCTGTGGATTCTGGATTACCTAAAATGCTTAAACCAAATATTACTTTGTCTTCTTTCTTAGAGAAATCGTTAAGGAATGTATCTAAATCTTCTATTATGTATCCAAATCTTATGAATCCACCAAGTCTGTTGAAGACTTTTTTAAGCACCTCCTCGGAAATATCGTTACTTTTAACTAGAAGAATATTATTTGAATATCTATGAATTGTATCTTTGTTTAAACCAAAGGTATTAAAAACAGAAACAAGTTCTACAAAAGATAAATCCTGAAAATTTCCTGACTCAAAATAGTACTGTTTGGGCATTATCCTATTTTCTTAACAAGAACTTTTGTTATTAATGGTCTTGAACC
>JAKPKF010000411.1 GCA_029553845.1 bacterium
TCCTTTGGAATTTACCTTTCCGAACTCTGCAGTACCTGTTTTAGCAGCCACAACTACCCCAACATTGGCTAGTTGCCCTACAGATCTCTTTGGACCGTTTACAGCGGACCACATCCCCTCCTTAGTGATATTAAAGGCCTCCTTAGATACCATATTTTCCTCTAGAAGATCAAAGGTTAGAGTTTCTATCTCTCCCTGCTCGTCTCTGAAAGATTTTGCAACATGAGGAGTATGTAATTTCCCTTCTGTAGCAAGGGCTGCCATCCAATTAGACATTTGAATTGGAGTAACAAGAGTTATTCCCTGCCCAATTACCGAGTTACATGAGTCTCCTTCCGGATACCACACAGGCTCAAGCCATGGACTTGTTGTCTCCGCTAGAAGTTTTTTGTTAGCCGGAGAAGGAAGTCTTCCTGGTGCCTCTCCAGGTATATCTATTCCAGTATATTTCCCAATTCCAAACTTTTCCAAGTAAGGATCTAGTTTGTTAATATCCCAGTTTCTAATTAATTCACAAAAGAAAATGTTAGAAGACTGAGCAATACCACCAACGACATTAAGAGCTCCGTATGCATGATTTTGGAATTCTTGGAAAGGTGCACCATTGGAGAATTTGTAACCATATCTACTTACATATATTGTATTTTTCGTTATTGCACCAGCATCTAATGCCGCGGGTGCGACAAGGCTTTTAAATGTAGACCCTGGAGGCATTTGAACAGATATAGCTCTATTTATGAGAGGGAGATTTTTATCTTTCAGTAATTTGGAGTAATTCTTTGTTGATATACCACCGACAAAAAGATTGTTGTCGTAGCTTGGATATGTAACCATCGCTATAATTTCTCCTGTTTCAACATCCTCTATAATCCCCGCACCACCTATTGCATTGGCCTTTTTAACACCATCTTTAAGAAAGTTGTAGAATTTCTTTTGAATATCTATATCTATTGTCAAATACAGACTGTCTCCAGACACGGCTTCTTTTATGATGTATTCTTGGTTAGAAACAGATCTTCCAAGTGCATCAACTTCTATTGCTATCTCACCATTTTCGCCTCTAAGCTGTTTATCATACCATCTTTCTACACCACTCTTTCCGATTGTATCTGTAAGAGACAGAGATTCTGAAGAAGAGAGATCTTCTCTTGTTACATCTCCAGTATATCCAATTATATGTGAGATTATATCTTTATATGGATAGTATCTTTGGCTATCGTTATCTATGTATATACCTGGCAAAGATTCACTCTTGGACTTTATTTCTATTGCTTTCTCATTGCTGATATTCTCTGCAATTAAGATATCTACAAAATAAGGGCTCTCCTTATGCACAGAATATACTTTCTCAAGAATACTCCCATACTCTCCACCTGGAAAAGTCTTCTTCCACGCATCACCTATTATACCCCCGAGGGTATTGGCCGTACTCTCTAGCAACTCGGCTTTTATTACTCCCTTATCATCTAGATACTCCTCCATTTTAATGTACAGGTTCATAGAGGGAACATTCTCGGCAAGTTTATTACCATTTCGATCAAAAATAACACCCCGGTAAGCCGTCTCTGTCTTTATCCTTACCTGGTTGCTGTTAGATTTGTCCAACATCTCTTTGCCTTTTACTATCTGCAGTGTTGTTAAATTACTTAGAATGATAACAAAGAGAACAAAGAAGAGTAAAAAGACGAAAATGTAATTCCACGGGCTATCCTTCTCCACAGCTGTAGGCTTAGAAAAATATTTCTTAACAGAAAAGCTCAAAGGCTCTAAGCGCCCCTTAGAAGCCTGCTTTTTTCTTCTAGGTATACTATTTGCTATTTTCTTAGATAGTTTTAATTCCATTTTTTACTTATCTTCATATTATTCTCCTTACCTCTGGTAAAACTAAGTATCATATCAATTATATACAAAACTACAGTAAGCAGGACAGACTTGATACCAGTCATCAACACCATATGCCATGTTAAGATTCCAAGACTACCACTAAGAAACAGAGGTGGTAATATTAAGATCAAAACAAAGTAAAATGCAATTGAGATGAATTTAATACCATACCCAACTACTCCTTCATTGATATTGAATATGAAAGAACTCGCGAATAACAGCAGCAACGGAATACCAGCTAGAATAATATCCGTGCCAAGTGGATAGTGAAATACTACATCAGAAATTAATGCATATACAATCAAAATTCCTAATACCCATTTAATATCTAATCTTCCAAGAAGAAGAAGTATTAATACAAGAAAAATCCTAATTCCAAATGCGCCAAAAAGAAAACTCTCTATGAAAAGTGCTCCTATTATTCCAATTATTATATACAAAACTCTTAACATTCTTCTTTTCTTTAATTTATTCTTACAAAAACCTTACTTAGGATATCATAATCCACTACTGTAGATACAAAACATGTTCTTGAAATACTTGCTGGATTACTCGAAAGACCAACAACATAACCTAAAACTAACATATCACCTACCGAAGAATCGTTTACGAAAATTATGTCTCCATCACTTACATCTGAATTCATTGTTATATT
>JAKPKF010000437.1 GCA_029553845.1 bacterium
ATCTAGATTACAATCTTTCAATTAAAGGTTCGCAAGGTTTTGGAAAGAAAACCTTTGCGACCTATACCTTTAAAATTAAACCTGGTCCATCAGCAGATTTTATAAGTATTGACTATACCTCTTTAGATGGACAAGGTTATCTTTTTAGTGTAGAAGTAGGCACAGATAGTATTGATTTATTTAATGATAGTCTACTATTTAGCCTTGAATCATATAATACAACCGAAGAGATAGAACCAATTAAAGTTGATGAATACTCAATCTATGTAACAGAAGAAAGACAAATATTTAATGACCTTTATGTAAGTGATTTTGCTAATAAAGTTAATCTTCGTCTAGAACTAGAAAAAGGCGGAATAGAACTTATTCTTGCAAGTCGCGAAATTGAACTTCCTATATATGAACATGAACCTCATGAAGCCTACGCTTATATAAGTAATTTAACTTATACGAGACCCGAAGCGCCTGGAGAGCCAGGTGGCCCAGTAGAGCCCGGACAAGGAAACGGCTTTATCTTTAGTTTTGATGTTGAAATAATTGATCCAAATCACACAGTTAGAAATACTAAACTATTAGCCTCTTTTGAAATGGAAGCACAAGACCCTCCACCGCCACACCCAGCCTGGCATCAAGCTAAGCTTAACGATATAATTTCGCTTGGAGAATACATAATTGAGGACAGTTTTGCACATATTACACTTCCAGAAGTTCCTATGCCTGCTCTTAGAGTATATTTAGAAGTAGTAGGAGAAGATAGTAACGGAAACCAAGTTAGCTTAGCTACTCTAGACTTTGGAGTCCCGCGTCCTCTAGGCTCAATGCTGCAACTTCTTGAATTTAATAGTGACTCCCTTGAATTTACTTTTGATGTTAGCGCAATTGGCTTACTTCCGCCGCTAGATCACGCAGAAGTGCGTCTATATAAAGGTGATACCTTAATTGAAACTAGAAATGTTCCACTTCCTAGTGAAACTGGCCAAGAGTGGGTTGTTATTGAAAATATTACTTTTACAGGATTAGAAAGTGAAACACTCTACAATGTAGAAGCTGATATACATTACATTGATCCTTTTTCTAATTCACCAGCCGTACTAGAAGCTGATCCAACTAGTGCGTATACTATGCCACCTTTATTAGTAGATGCTTGGGCATCTCAAGACGGCCCAATGACATATTGCTATATCCTTGGACCATATCCTTACGATATTGTTCAAGATGCATATGTTACCGTTTGGGGATATGATAATAGCACTCCTGTCTTTTTAAATACTGTATATATGGATCTAAATATTATTCAAGAAGAGCCACCAATATCAGAATATACATGTCTAGTTGAAAATGACGGCTATGAACATAGCGTTCATCACATTGATTTTTATGTTTTTGTTAGTTATATGAACCAATATAAGGTTCATAAAATATATACATATGAAGTTGATTATTCATTACCATAAGGAGGTATCGTTATGAAACTAAGAAAACAACACAAAACTTCACAACTCGTAAC
>JAKPKF010000456.1 GCA_029553845.1 bacterium
TTCTATCTGTACTTTATATCCATTGGCATCTCCAACTGTTTCTAAAAATTTTACGGTCAGATTGTTAATAAACGCCGATGCCGCGATTAGGTCGGAAACATCTATCTCATTGGCAGTGATAGTGCCTGTGGCTATTTTGCCAGCTACAATAGACCTTGCTTTAATAAGGTCTGTATTAAGGTAGCCACCTTTTATTATTGTAGAGCCTTCTGTGGCCTTAGTTACAAGGTCTGAATAGCTGGAGTAACCGAGCTTGGTAGCGTAGTCTGCTTGCACGTCTTCGGGAGCAGGTGTCCAGTCGGTTGCTTTGTTGCCGTACTCTATTTTCAATTTCCTATACCCAATATACGCGCCCTCCTCGTGTTTAGGCGATACTACGAATAAACTCTTGTTTTGGTTTATTATAGTCCAGTTTAATAGCACAAAACCTTTACGCCATTCCCCGTTAGTGTTCCCAGCATAAAAATTCATATATGTTGAGGGGTCGCGTGTATCTAATTTTATTACTGAGCCCTCTGTGTTAGTCTTATATTCAAAACTTAATACATAATCCTGATTACTCTTGAAGAAACCATCCGAAAGTAACGATTGAATAAAAGTATATCTATATGAAGAGACGCCCACCCCAGTACTGGTTATTACGACTTCTCTGTAACCTTTATCGTTTAGAGTATTAGTATATGTGGAGCCTGAAGGATTATCTGCTCCCGAGGTTATTATAGAATTACTGTTTAGTAACAAATTCCTCCCACCAATCTGCAGATTGTTAACTGCTTCCCACTCACTCGAAACTGCATACCCTGTGTAGATAGTTTGTGCGGGATTCTTATAAACAACCTTAACTCTCGACCAGATATACATCCACTTGACCATGTAGGCTGAGTTGTACTCCAACCTGTTGTAGGTTGTGTAGTTTTAGATGTAGAGATAGCGTACTCCTCCGTCACACTCTCAATTCCTTGTCCTACCGCTCCTGTATCTCCTTTTTTCGGAGTAATATTT
>JAKPKF010000477.1 GCA_029553845.1 bacterium
TTATACACCGGCTAGGAAAACCCGTGTGAGCAGAATTACGATACTTTAACTTATTTAAGTTAAAACTATTTCTAGTTATCGTAATTCTGTCACTGGGATGAACTAGCCTTGCTTTTGTATGTATTCTCTAGCGGTAGCTAAAGATACATTCCCTATAGTACAAGCAAATGTACCATCTGACCAAAGAATTCGCTTCTTCCAATAGAATTTCCTTAAAATTCCAGAGTATTGGTTCCAACAAAGTTTAGTAGGAACTTGTTTTATTCTTCTGATGATTTGGCTGACTGACAAATCTGGGACAGATTGAATCAGAAGATGAACATGGTCTGTGTCGACTCCAATCTCTACAATCTTAAAGTTAGAAACTAACTCTATCTGTCGAAATATTGAAACAATATCTATAAGATTTAGAAACTTTCGACGATACTTTGTCACAAATATGATATGATACAGAATCAGATACTTTGAATGGGGTCTTCTATCATAATCCACGATTTTCTCGCTGAAACTCGTTCCATCCTGCTGAACTTAGCCATCGGAGATAGCTTAATCTCGTTCCCAGCTATATCAGATAACTTAGCATATCCAGATGACATTCGACCCTTGATGAAGAAAATATCTCCATCATATTTAACTCGATCCCAGCGTTTGAATCCCGCTATCTTATCTTTCGGAAACAGTTTTTCTGATCGAGATCCATGAGTTCTCTGATAAGTTCCTCTAGAGATAGCTCGCTTCTGAAGAATATAATCTACAAGAAACTCTGGAATAATATCTTTTTCTATTCCTGCACAAGCTGCATCATAACAGTGGGACTTGATGATTCCAAAATACTCACGAATAGCTTTAGTAATATATCCATAAGTTTCAGTGTAAGCTACTTTCTTTCGGAATAAACTTTGGAGTACATTCATGTGTGTAGCATGATTTAGAGTACTCTTTAATTGTGACTTCGAAAGAGATAACAGTCCCAGATGTAGATCATCGTGACAACTTTTACACAAAGTAATCAGATTGTTCGGTCTATCCGAGCCACCGTTACTTCTAGCTAAAATATGATGCACATGTAATCTCGAATCTTTCCTCTTATTCTTGCAGTACTGACAAGTGTAATTGTCTCTGCTTAATACATAAGCTTTCACATTATAATATCCAAACTGAATACCTTTCTGATACAACCAAGGACAATATTTGACAGCTGGATTCTGAAGTGCATGTGGATCGAATGTTCCAGTTTCGA
>JAKPKF010000008.1 GCA_029553845.1 bacterium
GATAGTAGTAAGTCTTGGGGACAAGCTTCTAAAGAGGCTGGTACTGAGATGGGGGCGGCGGCTGATGTAATCTTAGGGACACCTGCCTTTATTGGTGAAGCTATTGCTAAACCTTTTATGGCTGGTACTAATATGCTTATGGGTAAAGCTAATCCAGTAGATACCGCTAACAAGTCTATGGAAAACTTCCAAAGTTCTAAACTTGGAGGTGCTTTGTCACATCCCTTGGAATCTCTCTTAGGTTTTGATAGTTCTAATACAATGACTGCTGAGGTTTTTGGTGAGTTATCTAATCAAATTGACTCCTTAGCTACTAAAGCTTCTAAAGCTGGTAAATCAAAAGAGTATGGTGCTAGTGTTAAACAATTAGCAGACCTTCTTATGGTTGGTTTTGGAGCACGAGCTGGTAAAGAAGGTTATAAACTTAAAGATGCCCATAACAAAGCTAAAGATTTAGTAGAGCAAAAGAGAACTGCTGAATTAAAATCTGCGGAAGAAGCTAAATGGGAAACTATTAAAACTAAAGAAGAGTCTCTCCCCCAAAGACAAGCTGGTAATAATGCTCCTATGGACTTTGAGCATACTACCGCCCCTATGGAAAAACCTATTCTAAATACTCCAGAAGCTTTAGACCATAAAGGTTTAAACTATGAGAATGGAGTTGACTACAATCCTATAGAGAAACATCTTCTTACACCAGAGGAGTTCCAAGCTGCTGGTGGACATCCAGATGCTTATCCACATTATCAGCAAATGAATTTAGAGTTTAATAAACCTAAACCATTAGAAGCTGAAATACTACCTAAAGAATTAGATACTCCTAATCAAGGAGCTTATCCATATATGCGTGTCAATCCAAGAGAAACCTTGGAGATGCAACAACACCCTCTAGACTTTAATAAAGAACAACCAGTGGTTAACGACCCTTGGGCTGGTCCTCATGAAGAGATTCCTATGACTCTTATGGAACAGCCTAAAGGTGAAAACAACGCTTCTGGAGAGAGTGCGGCTAGTATTGAAGCTATCAATAGATTAATTGACCAGAATGCTCAAGGTGAAAAGTGGTATGAAGTAAATCCAGCTACTCGTGAACTAACTCCTCTAACCAGTGTTGATAGGATTGATAAGAATCCACGTCAAGGTAATGCTATTATTAAAGTAAAAGCAGATGGTTCTATGGAGACTATTCGTAGTGATTCTTCCTTACCTAATGAAGCTTTACATAACATTACCAAATTCTCTGTTGGAAAACTAGGTAAAGTAAGTAAACAAGGAGGTAGTGTAAACTTTGGTGCAGCTAAAGCTATTGTAGATTTATTTAAGAAAGATGAAGATAAGCCTACTACTCGTCCAGATATTCTATTACGTGACCGTCCTGCCCCTATGCGGAAAACAGACACAGTTAAAGATTTAGAAACTGAGCTTCTAACAAACACTCCTGAAGGATTACGTCGTAATGTAAAAGATATGACTGTGGGTGAGACTATTGGTAGTCCTTTCCAACCTGGAATGCACAGACAACATCCTATTCGTCAGTTTGTATATGGTAAAATCTTAAAGATGAACCAAGATGCAGCTAACTTAGCTGAGAGTTTAATGTATGGTACAGAGTTTAAGGGTTTCCACAAATGGCGCACTGTTCCTATTATGGAACGTACCTCTAAGGGTGGTCTAACTGACCTTGACCGTATTGTAAAAACAAATCCACAATCTGCGGATAAAATCTTTACGTCTTTACAAAAGTATGAGGGTATTCGCACTCCTACTGAAACTGACTTAATAAATGACGGTTTAAATACACGTGAGATTAAGGCTGTGTCTTCTCTACGTGAAATGCTTGACAAGATTCAAGAGATGACTGGAGTTGAAAAGAAACCTGGCTATCTTCCTCATATGTGGCAAGGGGGTTATCGTGCATGGGTAACAGATAAAACTACAGGAGAACAGTTTGTAGTTGGTGTTAACAATAAATTCTCTGGTTTAAAATTTAACAAAGATAAGTACGATGTTAATGTTACTAAAGTGGATGAGATTAATCCTCTAGGTGATGCTGACTTTGGTACTCTCTTTAATGTGATTGATTCTACAGGTTTACGTAAAGCTTTACATGGACGCTTGGCTGATTTAATTGCTGAACAAGGCTTTAAATCTCATGGTAAATATCAATCTGGTATTGAGGGCTATCTAGGCAGTATGGAAACATCTCCTAAAGCTCGTGCAGAAGCTCGTCTGAAATCTTTAAGAATGTATGTTGGTTCTGCTTCTAGGTTTGTTGCTAAGCAAACTCCAGCTAAGGATGTTCTAGATTTAACTTATAGTAAAGATTTAGCTGATAAATATCCAGTTGCTACAAAACAGGCTTTGTTAGATTGGTCTTTAGCTACAGGTAATTTATATGACATTGGTAAAGCTGTTGATGGTGTAGTTGATAAGATTACATACTCTACTTATGGTGGAAGTGTAGCTGATTTAAAATACATCAATAGAGGTGTTGCATCTATAGGCACTAAAGCTAAAGTTTTAATGTTTAATATAGGTAACTTGGTAGCTAATAAACTACAACCTATTCTAGCTGTACAACATCTTAATTTAGAGCCAGGGTCAGTAAGTAAAGCTACCATTCAAGGTACTAAAGATTATTTAGGTTTACGTCATAACAAAGAGTTAATACCTTTTATTGTTGATATGGAGAAGCGTGGGGTAATCTCTACAGCCTTCTTAAAAGAATTACAGAATCCCTCTGTGTCTGAACGTCGTAGTATGGGCGAGAATGATGCCTACCTATATAATCAAACACCCTCAGAAAAAGCTTTTGGAGTTATGGATGAACTCTCTTTAATAAAAGAAACAGAACGCACTGAAATTCAATCTCGCTTGCAAGCTGCTTTAATTGGTAAAAGATTCTACGAAAACTTAAAACTTCCTACTAAAGAAGTTAATGACCGTGTGGAAGCTTTTGTTCAATTAGGTATGGGTGACTATGATTCTCATGGGAAAGCTCCTATATTTACTAATACAGGTTTGCTTGGGGATGTGGTTAGTCCTCTTTCTACATTCTCTACAAATGAGTTGAATAAGAACCTAACTTATATGAAGGGAACTGTTAAAGGAAGTGCTAAAAGAGCTCATGCTAAAGCTTTATTTGGTTATTCTCTAGCCGCTCTTACTATGGCTGGTTTATCTGGTTCTATTGTTACAAAGACAGCAGATAGTTTTATTGAACTCTATAATAAGATTAATCCAGATGACCCTATTAGAACAGCCTCTGATGAAATCTTAGCTAATGACAAAATACCAGAAGCAGGTAAAGTAGGTTTCATCTCTGCCATAACTCGTGCTGGTACGGAACATGGTGTAAGTGTACAAGGAAGCTTGGCACAACCTACAGCTATGGGGGGCATCTCTATGAATGTTCCATTTGGTTTATCTTATGGTTGGGGTTTAGCTGATTTAGGAGTTTCTATATCTTCTGACTTATTACGTTATGGTAAAATGACAGATGAAACTTCTGTGAAAGCCGAGAAGGTTGCTCCTCCTATGGTTGGTGGTATCTTAGATACAGAACGTACTAAAGATAATGATATGATGTCAACTACTAATAAGATGCAAGGTAGGTATGAACGTTCTCCTGAAGAACAAACTACTCGTTCCTTTGGTTTACGTTCTTTAGATGAGCAACGTCAAATGGCTATTGATAGGTCTGTAGATAGTCAAAAGAAACGTGATACAGCGGCTCAAGGTTTATTACAACAATCTATTGCTAAAGATATTATCAATGGTAAAGATGCTGATGAAAAACAAATTGAGAAGTTTATCTCTCATGGTGGGGATTTTTCTACTTTAATTAATAAAGTAGTTGAGTATAACATGGATAAGAAAACCACTATGAAACAGCGTGAGTTCTTAGACGGACTGTCTAGACAAGATTTACAACTAGAGCAGGAAGTACAAGACATACGAGAACAAGAACCACAATAACAAAAAAGCCCTCTAAATGAGGGCTTAATTGTATCTACTTATATTTCACAAACACCTGATACACAAGCAAGTTGCTGACTACCTTCTGTATTATCTGAAGTTTCTGTAAAACCCTCCCAACTAAAATCCGCTGGAATAAGTTTAGACATTTCTTCAAACTGCTCTTTAGTAATCTGTTCATAAGGAGCTTGAACATAAGTATGATTTGAATGTGGTAGGAAACTAATACCCGATACCTCATCAAAATACTTCCATACCCAAGCACCAACTTCAATCCACTCATCATCTTTAACTGTGATTGTTACAGATGGTTTATGTTCACACCAGTGTCGTTGATAAATTAACCATAATTCTAGCTGTTGTAAAGCTGTCATATCGTCTCTAGTTACAGCCCCTTCTGGAGCCTTCATAGGGAATGAGAAAACTGCTGTGCTCTCTGGTCTGAAGGCTTCATCTTCTACTGGAATTCCCTTATCTTTTAAGAACGAGTAGATGGGGTCTTTTTTGTCCATTCTAATACGTCTAATATAATAAGGGGAGTGGCGACTATGAATCCCACTAGCGCTATCCACCAACTGCGAGACAGTACCGCTTGGTTTGACACAAGTAATAGCCACAGAAGGAGTAATGCCAAGTTGTTTAGAAAGTGCCTCATTTGTTTCACGTGCTATGTCCTTCAATTGTTCTAGTATATTTGATAATAACTGCTTCTCTGAATGGATTACTTGAGTACCATTTAGAATTTTATTATCCATAATACCAGTTAAGCTAACACCCAACAATCTTTCTTCTTCTGTATTCTTTTTCCACTCCTCAGAAAGGAATTGAAAATCAGTTAAAGTTGATTGTAATGTTCCGAGAATAGTAGCCAATCGAACTTTCCTAGATAAGGTATCGACGGTATCTTTTTCCCGTACAACCACTTCCGTAAGATTGCAGAACTGTTTATCACGGAGGATAATTTCTGAGCATGGATTTGTTCCGTAGCTGAGAGTTGTATCTCGTCTGCCCCACTTTCCAGCTTGACGCTGAGCAGCAACACGATTAAAGATTCCTCGTTCACCTGACTTGGATTTAACCAAACTGACCCATTCATCCATGAAAGTTTCACTATCTGGTTTTTCAGTGTACGCAACGCTGTTGTTTGCGAGTCCTCGATGTGGATTATCATTATACCATGCTCCCATTTTAGCTTCACGCATACGGCGGTCAGTTAAGTTAGACAACGAAATTAAAGCTGAACGACGAACACCCCCAACTACAACAATCTCACCCACCATACACATAATATCATGTACTTCTAATGAGTTTAGTTTCCTGCCTTGAGCTCCTCTAAACGTAGTAGTAGTAAAGTCAAATAGTCGTTTGAGTGGTTCTGGTCCACTAGCCCTTCCACCGAAAGTTTTAAGGCGAGCTCCAGCTTCCCGTACTCTAGAATAATCAACCTTAGGGATGTCCCCCTCCCACAAAGAAGAAAGCAACTTCTTAAAAGCTTTCGCCCAACCCAATTTCGAATCCGCAACCACAATGACATCATCAACATCCTTTAAAGTATCTGGAATAGCTGGAAGTTGATTTACTTCTTGTCTTTCACAAGAGAAACCAACCCCTGTACCATTCATTAAAATGTAAAGTGCCTCACTGAAAGAACGCTTATTATTAATAGCAATATAAGAACAGTTGTAAATCGCAATGTTATCCCTTTCAGCAGCGGCACCAGCCGACATTAACAAACGCATAGAGGGCATTACTTCTAGGTTTGTAATGGCAGAACGTAACTCTTCCCAAGGAATGACCCCTTCCTCATCCATAACCTTAGCTTGTAAGAAGGAAATGAGGCGTTCTATACTCTCATCCCAATGTTCTCGTCTACCTAAATCTTCTATATATCGAGCATAACGACTCTTGTATATGATAGACTGATAGATTGAAGGTAGTTCGGTCATTTAAATCCTTTCAAACACCAATTAATAAATTTCTGGAGCATTCCAGAATCTGTTTGACATTTCTTATTACATTGTTTCATCATCATCCTCATTATCTAAATCAAAATAAGTTAATACTTTTTCAAATTTATTATCAATCTTGTAATCAAACTGTTCAACCAAATCATCAATAGAGATTTTAAGAACATCTAACAAATCGTCTTCTGTGGCATTGCTTTTTAAATAATCTTTTAATTCTTCTAGTGTCAATTATTTAACTCCTCTTGCTCTTTAACCCAAGTTTCACATGTTTCAGCTCGAAGTTGCCATTCTCTACCTGCTAAGTTATTATTTATAGACAATTGGAGGACTTCAGGCACTGAAACGGTCGAGGATTCTCCACGTTCTCTATCGGATAATGGGGGAATGGAGCCCTTGACTGACTGGTCGTACAACCTGACAAATTCATTATTAAAATGATAAGTATCAGGAAACTGTATAGCATATTGTTTCCCTTCATTGACTGTTTTCTCCTGTTCTATTTTCTGTTTTTCTTTAATTTTAATATATTTGGTAATTACTTTAGTAGTAACTTCCCCCTGTTTAACTATAATCTTAGTTTCCACTCGTGCTGCTTTCTCTCCAGCACTTTGTAAACCTTGGACATAGGCATAACCATAAACAGAAGCTACTAAAGCAGCCCCAACTACATACTTAGCCCACCAAGGGACCATGAAATTAAGCACCTGAAACCTCCCTGAGAATATCTCGTTTCAAATCTTTAATCTCAGCATAAGAGACATTTAAAGCCTCCAGAAGAGGTTCTAAAGAGTAGTTCCCACTTCCAAAGGCAAATAAGTCTAATGCGTGTACATCTAACTCCCTACTAATCTTAAAGAGTCTTTCTGTTATATCTTTGATATGTTCTCTAGAAAGGTTTGACATTATCTTTCTCCTCTTTAGTATTAAACTCTATTAGAAGTTCTATAAAATGCTTAGCCTTTTCCAAATCTGCTATACCACCCTTATTCTTCCAGCGACATAAATATTTAATTGCTGTTGCTTCTAAGTAGGGTATATCATTAATATAACAAAACTCAACGGGTTGTATGGGAAAGTTCTTATAATGCCCACCCCCAACTTGTTTTTTTAGAGCACTCATTATGCTACCTCCGACATTTTATAATCTTTCCTATTAAGAATTGTGTTATCTTTGCTCCAGGTTCCACAAGTAGTGCATTGATAACGCTGAAACTTACTAGCAAGAGTATAGACAAACCCTCGCTTATGAAGATGAGTGCCACCACAATGAGGGCAAACACGAGAGCCAGTATTGTATAAAGAATGATTGGCATGTCCTTTAATCCAAGGTAA
>JAKPKF010000024.1 GCA_029553845.1 bacterium
AGAAAACGGTAAAATTGTAGTTGTTGAAAATGAAGCAATTTTAGTAAGGCAGATATACCAACTATTCTTAAGGGGAGGAAAAACCTGTACTGGTATTGCTGAATACTTAAAAGCTCAAGGAATACCTACACCTAGTGGAAAGTCCTATAAATGGACAAAAAATACTATAAATTCAATCCTTAGAAATGAAAAGTATAAAGGTGATGCCTTGCTTCAAAAGACCTATACTACGGATTTCTTAGAACATAAAGTAGAAAAGAATCGAGGCCACTTACCTCAGTATTATGTAGAGAACAGTCACCCTGCAATTATTGATAAAGAAGAATGGGAGATAGTTCAAGCTGAGTTAATGAGAAGGGAAAAGATCGGTGCTGCTTATTCAGGAAATAGCATATTCAGTTCAAAGCTAATCTGCGGCGATTGTGGTGGCTTCTATGGTAGAAAAATATGGCATTCAACAAGCAAGTATGCAAGATTCGTTTATCAATGTAACTGTAAGTACAACAAGAACCACGAAAAATGCCAAACACCTGCATTAGCAGAAGACAAGATTAAAGAAAAGTTTGTAATTGCGTATAACCATGTCATGCAGGAAAAGGATAGAATCTTAGAAGATATTAATGATGTGATTCAGCTACTATCCGATACTTCAGAACTCGATACTAAGGTAGTAGAACTTCGTAATAAGATGGAAGTAATAAGTGGTTTAGTTGACAAAATGATCAAAGAGAACACAAGAACCACTCAGAACCAAGTTGAATTCAATAAAAGGTATGATGAGTTATCTGCACAGTATGAATCAGAAAAGAATGACCTAGATAAAACACTAGAGAAGAGAGCATACAAGCAAGCGCAAGAAATCAAAATGAAGGCTTATCTAGAAGAAATAAAAAAAGCAGATAACTACCTGCCTGAATGGTCAAATGATGTGTGGATGATAATGGTTGAAAAAGCAATTGTTAATAGAGACAAAACCATAACGTTTAAGTTTACAAGTGGAACTGAAATTACCTTATAGAATTAGGACCTTGACAAAAGGTTCTTTTTTATTAATTTATAGACAAAAACTTAAACAAGTGATAAAATATAGGTGTCCGATGGAAGGATTAGTTTCCTCAAAGTA
>JAKPKF010000039.1 GCA_029553845.1 bacterium
GAATATGAATATGAAAATTTATTATTTGTTCTCAGAGATTCAAAAGGACAACGAGTAACATCTGGATTTGGTGCTGTTGGTAGAACACAATTAGGTGTTAATATCGACAGAAAAACTAAGAGACTTGGTTGTTTTTCATTAAAATCATTAATAGAAGAACAGAAATTATTGGTATTTGATGCTGATACCATATCAGAATTTTCTACATTTATAGAATCGAAAGGTTCTTATGAAGCAGATGAAGGATATCATGATGATTTAGTTTCTACATTAGTTTTATTTGGATGGTTAACAACTAATTATTATTTCCGAGAATTAACTGATGTTAATTTAAGGAAAATTATGTATGAGAAAAAGATTCAAGAGATTGAGGAAGATATGTTACCTGTTGGACATATGGATAATGGATCTGTAGTAGATATAGATGATATGGTTAATTCTGGAGATGTTTGGGCACCATGGAATCATGATGAATCTCCCTATAAAGTTCCTGATACTTATTTAAATAATCGGTTGTAAATTAACAAAATACTAAATAGAGATTAATAAAGAAAACTCTATTTTATAAAATTGGGAGAATAAAATGGCAAATTTGCTTTCACCTGGAATTCTTGTTCAGGAAATTGATCTTACCACAATTGTACCATCAGTTGCAACATCTATCGGCGCATTCGCAGGAAAATTTTCTTGGGGACCAATTAATGAAGTTCGAACCATTACTAATGAAGTTGAATTAGTATCAACTTTTGGTAAACCATCCTCAACTAATTATGAGTATTGGTTTTCAGCAGCTAACTTTCTAGCTTATTCTAATAACCTGAAAACTATTCGAACCGCTAATACTGATTCTAAAAATGCTACTTCATCCGGTGGTGGTGTTCTAATTGAAAATTCATTCGTCTATGAAACACAATATAATGCTGGTGCCAATACCTATGGAATGTTTGCAGCTAAATATGCTGGTGATCTAGGTAATACACTAAAAGTTTCTATTGCAGATGCAAATACTTATAATAATACTTGGACCTATTTTGGTCAATTTACTGATGCACCATCCACTTCTGAATATGTAACAGGACAAGGTGGTGCTAATGATGAAATTCATATCGTAGTTGTAGATACCCTTGGTAAATTCTCTAATGGTACTGCTAATACTATCCTAGAAAAATTTGCGTTCGTATCTAAAGCTTCTGATGCTACTACTGTTGGTGGTGCAACTAATTATTATAAGAATGTTCTTAACCAACGCTCACAATATATCTGGTCACTTGCTCAACCAAATTCTACCAATTGGGGTTCGGTTGCTGCTAATACTAGTTTCACTCGTTTAGCTAGTACCATTACTAATCGATTAACTTCTGGTGCTGATGGTTCACCCACTAATTCAGACATCGTTCAATCTTATGATCTATTAGTTAATCCTGATACCATTGACATTTCACTAATTATTTCTGGTCCTGCTGATACTACAGTTGCAGGTCATCTAATTGGTAATATTGCAGAAATTCGTAAAGATTGTATCGTACTATTATCACCAGAAAAAACTGATGTAGTCGATAATGTTGGTAGTGAAGAAGCTGATGTTATTGCTTATCGTAATAGCTTAACTTCATCTTCTTATGCTATTCTAGATTCTGGTTGGAAATATCAATACGATAAGTATAATGATGTTTATCGTTGGCTACCATTGAATGCTGATATTGCTGGTCTTTGTGCTCGTACTGATAATGAACGTGATCCTTGGTTCTCACCAGCCGGATTAAATCGTGGTATCATCAAGAATTGTGTGAAACTCGCTTGGAATCCTAGTAAAGCTAATCGTGATTCACTTTACATGAAGGGTATTAATCCAGTAGTTACTTTCCAAGGAGAAGGTACACTTCTTTATGGTGATAAAACACTATTAACTAGACCTTCAGCTTTTGATCGAATTAATGTTCGTAGACTCTTTATTGTTCTTGAAAAAGCTATCTCTAAAGCTTCTCGATATTCTCTATTCGAATTTAATGATCAATTTACCCGTGCCCAATTCGTTAATCTAGTAGAACCCTATCTTCGTGATGTACAAGGTCGTCGTGGTATTACTGATTTCCGTGTTGTCTGTGATGAAACTAATAATACTCCAGAAGTTATTGATCGTAACGAATTTGTTGGTTCCATCTATCTGAAACCTTCCCGTGTTATCAATGGTATTATTCTACAATTTGTTGCTACAAGAACTGGTGTAGAATTCTCCGAAATTGTTGGCAAAGCCTAATTTATTGTGATGTAATAGCTGGGAGTAGTTGAAAATATATTACTCCCAGCTACTAAGGTTTAACTACTAAATAATACAAATATTCGAATTTAGAGGAACAAAAAATGTCTTTTTCAGTCAACGAATTTAGATCTCAATTAATTGGTGATGGTGCTCGTCCCAATTTATTTGAAGTTTCTATGCCTTTCCCTGGGTTTTCTTCACCAGAAAATGCCCAAGAAAAATTAACTTTTATGTGCAAAACCGCACAACTTCCGGGTTCAACTATCGGTGTCGTTCCACTGCAATATTTCGGTCGTGAACTGAAATTTGCTGGCAATCGTACCTTTACCGATTGGACTGTTACAATTATTAATGATGAGGATTTTGTCGTTCGTAATGCTTTCGAACGCTGGATGCAAGCAATTAATAGTCATACCCTAAATCTCCGTAATCCAGGTGCCCTACCATCTATTAATTATACGGTAGATGCTAATGTTACCCAATTCGGCAAAGTCGGTAATATTATTAAGAAGTATAAATTTATCGGTCTATTCCCTTCTGATATTACTCCTATCGATGTAGATTGGGGTGCTAATGATACTATTGAGGAATTCTCAGTTAATCTTAGCTATCAATGGTGGACCGCAATCGAAGATGGTATCGTATAAAATCCTTGAATTTTTCATCATGCTCGGAGATTCTTAATGATTAAACTGTTTGGTTTCAAAATTGGTAAAGATGATGTTATGGAAGTGGAAGATCCTAACCAAAGATCTTTCACTCTCCCTAATGAAGCTCTAGATGATGGCGCAGTTACCGTTACCCAAAATGCCTACTTCGGAACCTATGTAGATCTAGAAGGCTCTGTCCGTAATGAATTAGAACTTATTACCAGATACCGCGAAATGGCTAATCATCCAGAACTGGAAGCAGCTATCGATGATATCGTTAATGAAGCTATTACCCATGAAGATGATGGTACAGTTGTCGATATCAATCTAGATAAATTGAAATTACCAGATAATATCAAAAAGAAAATCCATGAGGAATTCTATACTATCCTCAAATTACTCAATTTCTCTAATCTAGCTGATGATCTGTTTAAAAGATGGTATATAGATGGCCGAATCTATTTCCATATCCTAGTCAATGATAAAAATCCAAAAGAAGGTATCCAAGAACTTCGCTATATAGACCCCAGAAAAATTAGAAAAATTAGAGAAATTAATAAAGATCGTGACCCAATTACCGGCGCTAATGTTATTAAATCAATGGCAGAATACTATATCTATAATGATAAAGGTACTTCTACCCAAACATATACCGCAGGTACTACTCAGGGCGTAAAAATAGCTCCAGATTCTATTATTAATGTTAATTCTGGCCTAATGGATGCTAAAAATACTTTTGTTATTAGTTATTTACATAAATGTATTCGCACTTTAAATATGCTCCGTATGATTGAAGATGCTATTGTTGTTTATCGTGTTTGTTTAGTTGGGGAAACTAGAGTAAAAACAAATAACGGATACAAATACATTAAAGATATTTCTCCCGGAGATATTGTTTATTCATTTAATGCTAATGGAATTTTTGAAGCTCCAGTGAAATCTGTTTGGTCAAATGGAGTTAAAGATGTATTCACAGTAAAATCAAAACATCATTCCATCACTGGAACAGCAAATCATCCGATATTGGTATTTGATAAAAATACCAATATTGTTGAATATGTGGACATCGATAAATTAGATATTAGAAAACATCAATTTGTCTGGGAAACCACTTCAAGCAATGAAAAAATTCCTATTCCAAAAATTCATAATGATGCGATAAAATTATTAAATCATAATATTTGGGCTGATTATGTTATTGATAACAAAGATGATATTCTTAGAAATTTAGCTACCAAATTGAATATTAAATTTTCTTCTGTTAGGAATTTCTTATATGGTCAACAATACTTAAATAAATCTGATGCAGAAAAAATAATTAATGAATTTAATTTCTCAGAAGAACCAAAATTTGATCAAAAAATCGAAGGGTTTTGTACAAATTTAACAAATCTACCAAAATTTGTTGACACCACTTTTGCTAGATTATTTGGATTTTTGATTGGCGATGGTACTGTTCGCAAAAATGGTATTACTTTTGCTGAAGGAACCCATGAAGATGTTAATAAATTTTATAGTGAAGTATTAAAGGAATATTTTGGCAATTGCAAAAAACATCCCACCAAAAGAAAATTTGGTAATTATACTACAAATTCCACATTAGGTGCTGATATCCTTAGAGAAATGGGTTGGATTACTGGCGCTAAAAATAAAAGAATTCCAGATTGGGTCTTCAAAGCATCTGATGATATCAAAAAGGAATTCATTTTGGGTCTTTCTGATGCTGACGGTGCAGAAAAATATAACCCAATTACTGATTTGTGGTCTTCTGAAATTGTATTATGTAACAAAAAATTAGTTGAAGATATTAAAGAAATTTGGACTTCTTTGGGATATGCTTCTGGTCACATCAGATATTCAAAAAGATTGTCTGAGATTAGAATTGTTGGTGATGAAACTGAACCAAGAGTTATGCCCGAAACAGAATCTTGGGCAGTATATATTTCTAATAGACCCATACAAAGATTTGAAAAAATTATTTCTATTGAGAGTGCTGGTCAAGAAGAAGTATTTGATATGGAGGTTGATTCTGAAAAGCACAATTTTGTTGCTAATGGAATTGTGGTACATAACTCTAGGGCACCGGAACGAAGGGTATTCTATATTGATGTTGGTAATCTACCAAAAGGAAAAGCTGAACAATATCTCCGTGATGTTATGGTCAAATATCGTAATAAAATGGTCTATGATCCACAATCAGGATCAATGAGAAATGATATAAAACATATTTCCATGCTAGAAGACTATTTTTTGCCCAGGCGCGAAGGTTCGCGTGGGACAGAGATAACTACTCTTCCCGCCGGTTGTCTATCTATGGATACAAAAATTCCATTATTGGACGGTAGAGAATTAACAATTACTGAAATTTCAAATGAATTAGAAACAAATAAAGATTTGTGGTCGTATTCGTGTGATCCCATAACGGGCGAATTTGCTCCAGGTTTAATTTCTTGGGCTGGTGTTACACAAGAATCAGCTAAAGTAATGAAAATAACCTTTGATAATGATGAATCTGTTGTTTGTACATTAGATCACAAGTTCCCAGTTTGGAATAAAGGTTTTGTTGAAGCAAAAGATTTGGTAATTTCAGAATCTATGATTCCGTTTTATACAAAAAAACAAAACATTAATAGAACTTCTCCATACAAATACCAACAAATTTTTGAAAACAAAACTAAAGAATGGAAATTTACACATAGATTAGTTTCTACGTGGAAAGATTCTGTTGGTTTAGAAAATGAATATTTTTTTGATGAATCTTTTAGATCTGCAAAAAAAGCTACTGTTCACCACAAAAATGGAAAATTAAACAATAATCCAAATTGTTTGGTTAGAATGCACTTTAAAGATCATATTATGTATCATGGGAGTTTAACGAAAAATTTTGAAGATGACCACTTCATTAAAATGAATAAACTTGCTAATGAATCTAGGTGGAATTCTGAAGAATCAAAACATAATAGAAAAAAACTTTCAGAAAGTCAGACTATTATATATCCACAAGAAACACAAGAACTGATTGAATTTTGTGCAAAAAATAATTTATCTAAAGCGAATTCTGTAGAGTTTTTGAACAAAAATATAGATGTTTTGGCTTGGCAAAATATTAATGAAGATAAGAGGATTAAAAATAGAGAAATCATTAATGGTTTTATTTTTAAAGATCTAACTAGATTTTCTAATAGAAATGGATTTGTTGGTTGGACTGAATATAGGGAATTTTATAATCCAAAACCAAAACTAGAAGAAAAGGTTCCATATAATCCTGGAGAAATGAACAAAATAAAATATCCAGATTATTTTCAGGATCTTATTAAAGAATGTGCTACCTTAAACTTAAACACAAAAAAATCAATTGATTATATCAGCAATAAAATCAACTATGATGAATGGGAATCGATAAATTCTGATTTACGGTTAGTTAAAAGACCCAGCTTAGATAAATTTTCTGAAAAGGATTTCTATAGATTTTTACATAATGCTGGATTTAATAATTGGAAAGTATATAAAGATACATTATCACACACAAATCATAAAATTGTTAAAATTGAATATCTTGATGAACCAATTAGCGTTGGAACATTAACAATTGATGTTGATGAAATTTATCATAATTACCATACTTTTGCATTATCTTGTGGAGTTTACACAAAAAACAGTAATCTTGGTGAGACTGGTGATGTCGATTACTTCAAGAAGAAGTTATTACAGGCATTAAATGTCCCATATTCTCGAATGGAACCTGATGGTGGTGGATTCGCATCGATGGGTAAATCTGCTGAGATTACTCGGGATGAATTAAAGTTTGCCAAATTCATCACTCGATTACGCAATAAATTTTCGCAGATATTTGATCATGCTTTACGGGTACAGTTATCATTAAAGGGCATTTGTTCATTGGAAGAATGGGATGATTTCAAGGAAGATATTTATTTTGATTTTCGTAAAGACAATAATTTCACTGAATTGCGGGAATCGGAATTAATTAGGGAGCGATTAATCACTTTACAGCAAGTTGATCCATACATTGGTAGATATTTTTCTCAGACATGGATAAAGAAGAATGTATTGCGAATGAGTGATGAAGAGATTGCTGACATGGATAAAGAGATGGAGAAGGACGGTTCATTAGAGATTATGCAGCAACAGATTGATGCTCAGAATCCAGGAATGCAACAACCACCGGAACCCATAGATAATACTTATGATCGAGATGCTATAGAATCTATGACTCCACATTTAGATAAGCAAGTATCCAATTTTCCTAAATAGAATAAACTTAAAATTTACAGGGACAACAAAAAATGTCTGATATCAATCAATTAATTGAGCAAATTGTTACTGGTGAGAATGCTGCTGCCAAAGATACTTTTGATGCTATGATTTCCGAAAGAGCATTAGGATATCTAGAAGAATATAAAAAACAGATGTCTGAAACTCTTTTTGGTGAAGCTAAGAAAGAAACTGAAAAGGAATCTGATGAGGAAGATGAGGAAGATGAAGACGAAGAAGATGATGAAGAAGAGGATAAAAAGGAAGATAAGAAAGTAGTTAAGGAAGACATTAATCCACGATCAGTTATTCTCAATAAAGTTCGTGCTCGCATTGGTATGTGATGAAATCTCTAGAAGATTTTAGAAACAATGTCACCATGGAAGGTGATGTTGCTACAACTGATTTCAAGGTAGTTGCTAATACTGATGGAACTACTAGAAAAGTCAGAAAGGGACGATTATCTTTTAGTAAAGATTTATATCCAAAATACATTGGTGTTCCTCCTGCTGTTGGTGAACTTGATCCGACACTAGCTAAGGAATCATTAACAGAAGCTAAAAAAGATAAAACTGAGCCACCTTTTGTTTTAGTATTGAAACGACAAGGGATTAGATATTATCCAAATAATACCAAGATTGCTTTATATTATTCAGATAAAATCAAGCAGCATTTTTCTGTTCCTTATTCTGATAATGGATATGGTTCACCTATTCAATCAGAAGAAGAATTAACTCCGGCTATGATTACTTTATATGAATCTTTAACTGATATAAATAAAGAGAAGATGTTGAAATCATTAGTTACTAATTTTGAAAAGATTAAAGAATTTGCTGAGAATTGGTTTAATGCTAACATTTAAGCAATTTATTGAAGAAGCGGTAAATCCTAACCGAATTACTCAAGGTAGAATTATTAGGATTAGACGGAGAGTTCGGAGAAATTCTAAAGGTAGAATTGTTGTACAAAAAAACATTAGGCGATCTAAGATACCTGGATATCGGGTATCTGGATCTACAGTTAGAAGAATTCCGACAATAGAAAGAATTCGCAGACAAAGATTGTTAAAGAGATCCTGGAAAACCACCAGAAGAGCTAAATTAAGACGATCTTTGATGAAAAGAAGAATGTCCATGCAAAGAAGAAGATCAATGGGATTACGATAAATGAGTGCATCTAGAATTAAATATATCACACAAGAATTTGGTATTAGTTCATCAAATTGGGCTAATAATGTTTATACAGCCAATACTGTAACTAATCATAGTTTATTTGCTAATGTAGAAGTTACTCTTTTAGGTTCTATTGGTACTTATTCTGCTCCTGCAACTGTTGTAGCTAATAATCAATTTTCTGTTCCAATGATTCAGGAAAGAACTGATAATTATCAATCTTATGCTGTTAAAGGATATTTACCGGGAACTGTTGGTGGACAAGAAGCACAATCAATGCAGAGAGGAATGGCAACAGATGCTATTATTCAATCCTATGTAACTGGAACTGGTACTGCACAATATAACATTGAAGTATCTTTAGATTCACAACATTGGATCAATGCTGCTACTGTAATACACGCCAACACTACTAATGATACTGGATTTTGTAAAGTTGCTCCTGGTTGGTGTTTTTATCGAGCAAATGTTGCTTCTGTTGGTGCTAATACATTATTGAGTATTATTTCAGGGAATTAATATGGCACTAGTAATTATCAATAATGATGAAGCAGTTGATGGTATTACTATTCTAGATGATGCTAGTATCTTAGGTTCCGGAACTGCAACTGATGGACAAGTATTAACTGCTGATGGTTCTGGTGGTACTGCTTGGGAAACTTCTACCGGAACCGGTTCTTCTACTGCTAATACCATTACCTTTACTTCAACAACTACTATTGTTGCTAATACTGTTCAATCAGCAATTGAAGAATTGAGTGTTGAAAAAGCAGCATTGACTAATATTATTTCAATTTTTAACGGGGGCTTTTAAATTGCCAGCTAATATCAACCCAATTTATCCACTGACTCCTAAAGTTTCTTGGGGTCAAATCGCTACTGCTAATGTCGCTAAAGATGGCACCGGTACTGTTGTTACTGTTTTTACTGCTGGTGCTAATGGTGCTAGAGTAGATTATTTAAAAGTAAGAGCCAAAGGTACTAATGTTGCAACAGTATTACGAATCTTTATCAATAATGGTTCTGATCCTACTGTAGCAGATAATAATGCTCTAGTATTAGAACAAACTATTGCTGCTACTACTAATAGTGAAACTGCATCATTGGCAGATAATTTAATTACTCTTGATATGAGTATCCCAGCCGGTTATAAAATTACTTGTACAATTGGTACTACTGTTGCTGCTGGATTAGTTGTAACTGCATTTGCTGGTGACTACTAATGTTTGGTAATTTTCAAAAACGTGTGACAACCTGGTTCGGTCGCCTGAAGATTGATGGCGGCAAGCTGGGTGGTACGGCGGATCAGTCGGCGCTGGAGATTACCCAGGACTGGAATACCACCGTCAACCCGACGCTGATTAAAGCCAATGCCACGACCGGGACGGCGGGGGCGAGTGCGAAGCTGCTAGATTTGCAGGTGAACGGAAGCACAAAGGTAAGTGTGTCGAACACGGGAACAATTACAGCCCCTATTTATGCGTTTTCTATAAATCAGAAGATAGATTCAGATGTCTATAAATGTAGATGGTTCGCCAGTAATACCGGGATTTTAGCGTTTGCGGTAGGGCATTATGGTGGACATCCTACTGGTGGAGCCTATATAGGAACTGATTTAAGATTTGGAGGGTTGAGTGATTATTCGAGAATATCAGCACGACTTTATGGTGAGACTCATGCTTTAGCCCAGCGCGACGAAACCAATGCCCAAGAATCACGCCTCTATGCCACCTATACCAGCGCCACCGACTACCAACGCCTCAGCACCAAAACCATCAAAGAGGCGCTGACTGCTACCGCTGGCGCTACCAAAACCTCAACGATCACCATCCCCGCCTATTCGCAACTGATTGGCGTCACTACCCGCGTAACAACCGCGCTTGGCACTACCAACGGCACCACGGGCTACCAAGTCGGTGATGGCACCGATCCCGATCTGTGGGGTGCCATTACCGGCACCGCCATTGGCACCACCTCGGATCATAACAATTTTACCGCAATAGGCGCATTAGGACCATCTGCTACAGCAAGAACTATTACCTTAACAGCAGTAGGTGGAAATTTCGATAACACGGGTGTAATAGAAGTATGTGCATTTTATATCCAAGTAGAAGCAGATTAACATTTTAGGAGAACAATATTGGCTGATTACAAAGAAGAAACAATTGCTGGACAAATGACTCAATATACTCGTTGTCATAATATCACAATACAAAATCCCAGAGGTAATGATCCTACTTCATTGAATGCAAGATTTGATGAAGAAATCGTTAAAACATTACCCGATGGTACTGTCATTACTGAAGCTGGGAAAGGTATTACTGCTGAATTTGATCCATCTGAAGTTATTGAAATTAGAGATACTACTACTTGGGAACCTACTGGTACTACATTAACAGTTGGTGAATTATATGTACTATTAGCGTCTGCGTATTGGCATTATGCTTTAAAACGTGATAATGTGGAATGAGAGGTCATATAATACTATTGTTATTATTGACTTCTTGAGAACAACAAGAGATAATGGATAAAGAAAAAGTTACTCGATGGATTGATACAAAAATGTACTATCACATCAATAAAGACACTTTAACAATCATTTCTGGACCACATTCAGTACAATCTGATTATATTAAGAAATTAACGAGATGTGGTACTCCTGAAGTTCTTGATTTATCTGATTACAATTTAGTTCCCGAAGTTAAGAATCCAATTGACCATTATCAATCTTATGGTGAACCTATTGTCACCGAGACTGAAGTTACTATTCCATTAGTTGAGTGGTTTGAACAACAAATTCAGGAATATGAAGCACAATTGTTACTTAGCAGACGTGCTGCTATGGTTTGTACACCGAGACAAGCCAGTTTAGCATTATTACAAGCTGGACTATTAGATACAGTTGAAACTTGGATTGCTACACAATCACGATTAGTACAGATTGATTGGGATAGAGCTACTGAGATTCGCAGAGATTGGCCATTAATTGCTAATGCTGCTACCGCATTAGGTTTAACAGATACACAGATTGATGATTTATTTGAATTAGCACAAACACTTTAGGAAACCACCATGTTTTTAATTAGAGAAGAGATAGATGATGTCACAGTATTAACTGAGATGACTGAATCCGGTAAGAAGAAATTATATATTACTGGACCATTTTTAGAAGCAGAGGTGGTTAATGGTAATAAGAGAAAATATCCATTATCGGTATTAAAAGATGGTGTTGCTGCTTACAAAAAGAATTATATTGATACTGGTAGAGCAGTAGGAACTCTTAATCATGAAGATTCTCCATCTATTTCATTAGACCGAGTTTCACATAAAATCATTTCTCTTGAACAAGATGGCAATTGTTACATTGGCAAAGCAGTAGTTTTAGATACTCCTTGTGGTAACATTCTCCGTGGATTATTAGAAGGAGAAGTTAAGATTGGCGTTTCTTCAAGAGCATTAGGTTCATTACAACCGACTAATGAAGGATTTTCAATTGTTAAAAATGATTTTTCTATTTTAGCTATTGATGCAGTTTCCCGTCCATCCGCACCTTCAGCTTGGATTAATGGTATTTTAGAAGGTAAAGAATATATCTATGACGTTGCTAGAGGTTCTTATATTGAAAAAGAAGTAGAACAATTATATGAATCATTACCTAAATATTCTACAAAACAACTAGAAGAAACTGCGTTAAGTCTATTTAATTGGTATTTAGATGGAATATCTAAAAGAACTAAATAGAAGCAAAGATTCATTTTTACTAAATACATATAAATAAAATTCCAAGGAGATATCCTATTATGACAACTACACTGATGGAAGATGCTGCTGCTGTACTCAATGGTTCTAAAAAAGCCGCTTCTTCTATGCCACCTCAAAAGTTACCTGGTAATATTGAAGATTTGGGTGGTCCTACTCCAGAAAATTATACTAATTCTGAAGATGGTCCTGCTAAGTTAAAGATTAATCCCAAAGATACTTCTAAACAAAATCAAGCATCTATTCAAATGAAAGGTGCTGTTAAGAAAGAAAATTCTGATTATGAAGCTGATATTTCAGCTATGTTTTCTGAAGATACCCTTTCTGAAGAATTTAAGACCAAAGCAGCTACAATTTTTGAAGCTAGAGTTATTGATCGCGTCAATACTATTCAAGAAGCTTTGGAAGAAGAATATGCTTCAATGCTGGAAGAAGCAGTACAAGAAATCAAGGAGGATCTTGTTCAGAAAATCGATGATTATATGTCCTATGTGGTAGAACAATGGCTAGAAGATAATCGTATTGCGGTCGAATCTAGTCTTCGTTCTGAATTAACAGAAGATTTTATTGTCGGTCTTCGTAATCTATTCGCTGAACATTATATCGATGTTCCAGCCGAAAAAGTTGATCTAGTCCAAGAATTAGCTTCTAAAATTGAAGGTCTAGAATCAAAGTTGGATGAAGAAATTCAACATGGGATTACTTTACGTAAATCACTAATGGAATCCCGCAAAATTGAAATTGTCCATGGTATCTGTGAAGGTCTCACCGCTACTCAAGTTGAAAAAATCAAATCACTCGCAGAGAGTATTGATTATTCCACAGAGGAAGAATACATTGAAAAACTTGAAACGATTCGTGAGAATTATTTCCCATCTGGTATCAAACAAGTGAAGGAAAATCATTTGAATGAACAATGGGATGATGGTACTAGTCTACAACAGGATTTATTCGCTAATGATCCCTATGTTAATGCCGTATCTCAAGCAATCTCTAAAACTAAATTTTAATCGAGGATTAATTTAATGTATCTTTCCGAAAATCTACAAACTAAATGGGCTGGCGTTATCGACCATCCCGATCTACCTGCTATCACCGATCCCTATCGTAAGGCAGTTACCGCAGTTATCCTAGAAAACCAAGCTAATGAAATGATCAAGTCTGGTCAAATTCTTCATGAAGCTTCTCCTACTAACTCAGTTGGTACTGGTGGTTATTCTGGTGGTTCTGCTGCTGGCGGTCCCGTTGCTGGTTTTGATCCTATTCTAATCAGTCTTGTTCGCCGTTCACTTCCTAATCTAATTGCTTATGATATCTGCGGTGTTCAGCCAATGACTGGTCCTACCGGACTAATCTTTGCAATGCGTTCTACCTATAATTCCATGACTTTGAATAGTAATGAAGCTTTCTATAATGAAGCTAATACATTCTTCTCTGGTACTTTAGGTACTCAAACCAATCTAGCTATGGAAGCTAATACCGCAACTGGTAATGTATTTACTGTTGCTTCTGCTACTCCCGGTGCTGCATTACCTACTGGTAGTGCTGAAGCTCTTGGTGACGGTTCTGGTCGAGACTTCTCTGAAATGGGTTTCTCTATTGAAAAGGTTTCTGTTACTGCAAAGACCCGTGCTCTAAAAGCAGAGTATTCAATGGAACTTGCTCAGGATCTAAAAGCCGTTCATGGTCTAGATGCCGAAACTGAACTATCTAATATTCTTAGCTCAGAAATTCTAGCTGAAATTAACCGCGAAGTAATTCGTACTATCTATGTCACCGCAAAACAAGGTGCTCAAGTTGGTACTACTACTGTCGGTACTTTCAATCTAGATACTGATTCTAATGGCCGTTGGATGGTTGAAAAGATTAAAGGTCTAGCTTTCCAACTAGAACGCGAAGCTAATCAAATTGCTAAACTCACTCGTCGTGGGAAAGGTAATATCATGATTTGTTCTTCAGATGTAGCTTCTGCTTTCGCTATGGCAGGTCTACTTGATTATCAATCAGCACTACAAGGACAAGTAAATCTAACTGTTGATGATACCGGTAATACTTTTGCTGGTACGATGTTTGGTCGTATTAAAGTTTTCGTGGACCCATATTTTCCCGTTCATTCTGCCGGCTCTAGTGAATTTGCAGTAATGGGTTACAAAGGTTCTAACGCATATGACGCTGGAATCTTCTACTGTCCATATGTTCCTCTGCAAATGGTTCGTGCTGTTGATACTGGAACCTTTCAACCAAAAATTGGATTTAAGACTAGGTATTCTATTGTTGCTAATCCTTTTGCCGGTGGTGCTACTCAAGGTCTTGGTGGTCTTACTGCGCAATCAAATTGTTTTTATCGCGGGATAAAAATCCAAAATCTTGTATAACCAAAATAGGATTTAAGACTACTCTTTAGGTGAATAAAAAAGGGCCTTGCGGCCCTTTTTGTTTTATATAGATATTATTTTTGCTAAATAAGTGTAGTTCGCGGTACTGATAATACCCAACTACTCTAAATCTTTCTACCTTTACACAAGAGATTCAGCTATGGATATTTATACCATTCTTTGTTCAAAATCAACAAACTTTCATTATATCAGAAAGTACATCAATTTCATAGAAAATTGTAATATCAAAAATAAACTTCTTAATGGATGTTTAGAAGCTCATCATATTTGTCCAAAAGCTTCTGATCTTTTTCCTGAATATAAAGATTTCAACACACATCCTTGGAATAAAGTTCATTTAAGTTCTAGAGAACATATAATTGCTCATGTAATGTTATGGAAAATTTTTGGTGGTAGTCAGACATATGCGTTAGATTTTATGTTATTAGTAGCAAAATCTACGAAACCAAAAGTAGAAAAATACTTCAACCAAAATCAAAAAATTCCAACATCAATTCTTATTAGATATTCAGCAAAATTAAGAGAAGAAGTTACAAAATTAAATATTGGTTTAGTCAACTACATGGATGAAAATGGAGATTTCTTTGGTAAATTACCAAAAGATGATCCAAGAATACAAGAATTTAATCTCAGACCACAATTTACAAAAAAACAAAAGAAACATTATCTAGTATTAATGCAGAAATCAATAGAAGCTAATACTGGATCTACAATATATAATAATGGGAAAATTGAAAAAAGATTCAAATCAATTCCAGATGACCCACAATGGATTTTAGGACGATTACCTAGAACTCAAGAACATTTAGATAATCAAGCGGAAGGATTGCGAGCAAAAATTACTGGTACAAAATGTTTTCATAATGGAACAGTTATGATAAGAGTACCAAAAGACCAAAAACCAGAAGATTTGTATCCTGATGATATTTGGGTTCCCGGAATGTTGCCAAGGACCGAAGAATGCAAAACAACACAATATAAATTAATAAGTGAAAGATTTTCTGGATCAATGTATTGGAACAATGGTCAAATAAATATAAGGTTACAAAAAGATCTAGACCCAAAATCACTATACCCAGATTCTGATTGGATTCGTGGAAGATTACCTAGAACCAAAGAACAATTAAACAATCAATTGACTGCCGTTAGAAAACGTCTTGTTGGATCTACTTTATGGAATAATGGTGAAATTATAATAAGTGTTCCAAAGGGACAAAAACCAGAAGATTTGTATCCCGATGATATTTGGATTCGTGGGATGTTACCCAGAAAACTAAAAGTAATTTAATTTCACATAGGGAACTTCAGTTGCCTTTTTATGACAAGCAATAAACTAATTGACCACAATCCCAATATCGTCTAAATTTATTAGCAAACATATTTTCTGCTTCTGATTTGTTTTCATCAAAATTAGGTAGCCAATCTTTTAATTTATGTTTTTGACATTTTATTCTAGAAAATATTTTTGTTCCA
>JAKPKF010000053.1 GCA_029553845.1 bacterium
ATATGATGAATATAATTACTGAGTAGTTAAATCTTTTCGTTAATCCTTTTAGATTTGACTAACTATACAGGGTTAACTATGTTTGTACATGATACTAGACAATACTTATGGACGTGGGTTCAATTCCCACCGTCTCCACCAATATTGAAAATATATTTAGGATTTATTCTTTCTTCTTAACAACCTTCTTTGCAACTGTTTTTTTAACAGCTACCTTCTTCGCTACAACCTTTGGTTCTAATGCTAAAAGAATCTTATCTAGTTTTTCTGTAATACTATCCAACTTCTCTATTAAAGCTATATTATCTCCACCCTTTTGTCCTTTACCACCCTTTGTTTCAAAACATCTACTACAGTAAATAGGTTTGTCAGGAGATGGACTAAATGGAACTTCACATGTTTCTCCACACTCATCACAAACTGCTTTGTACATAGTTGGCTTTTCATTTCTTCTCACAAAATCTCTGCTATTACCCCTGTCAAAAGATCTTCTTCCTCTTCCATCATCTCTACTGTCTCTACTAGGTCCACCCTTTTTCTCAAAACACTGACTACAGTATATTGGTTTGTTTCCAGTTGGTCTAAATGGGACCTTACAATCCTTACCACACTCATCGCAGACAGCATCAAACATCTCTGGTTTGTCTTCTCTTCTGCCACTGAAATTACTTCTTCCTTGATTAAATCTTCCCATTTTTTTATTGCTTACAATCTTAATATACTAGCATCATAGCTTTTTAACGGAAGGATAGCAATGAAGGGAGAATTACTCAACAAAGATACACTTCTCTTCCAAAGGCTTACGAGGTGGTTTGTTTGTTGTTAAAGATGCATATCCAAGAGGAATAATTAGGCGAGGTTCCCAATTGTTGTCAAACTTAACCCCGTGTTTTGTAAGAATTTTCTTTAACTCCTCTTTGATGTACAGAGGGGAACACACCCACCCAGAAGATATTCCCATTGACTGAGCTTGAAGCATCATGGAGTAGGCGGCGTTAGCAACCCCCTGTTCCTCCTTGATATTCAGATTCTTAGATTCCACTTCAGATTCACGATATTCAGGATCTGAATCCCTAAACACAAGTATTGCTGCAGAAGCCTTTGATATAGAAATATCGTTGGAGCCTGTATCTCCTTTCTCGACTCTCTTAAATTCTTCCGGTGAGAGATTTGAGAATTGTTTCTCTCTTCCCGTTATTGCGGCTGTAGAAATTTCCTCTAGGCATTTTTTGTTTAGTATGGTGACAAAGAAGTAGGGTTGTCTGTTTTTCGCAGACGGAGCTGCTTGCCCAGCTTCCAAAATTAGAGTTAGGTCTCCTTTGGAAATTGTTTTTGCACTGTCAAAAACCCTACAACATGTTCTCTCGAAAATCTCTTTCATTCTATTTATCACAAGCCATTAAGGTACACGTTACTTCTCCATTCATACACCCACACATATTGCATCCATCGCTAGATTGAAAACTCTCACCCTCCTTGTATGTATTACCCTCGAATGTGCATGTCTTTGCAGCACATGCTTTTTCTGTACAAACGGTTTTACCGTCATTGCAGAAACATGTGTTACAACCATCTGTGGAGTCGTAAATCTCGCCGTCTGCATATGCCCAACCATTGTATTCACATCTTAGAGGTTCTTTAGATACCTGGTTAGTATAGATAAGGAAACTAATTAAACCAATTACGATTGTTCCAAGGGTGATACTTAAACCAAGGAGAAAGGGATTGTCTTTGTTTTTGTCTGCCATGTCGAAAAGTATATATTATTTTACAACTTCAACGCCATTGCGATGTAATACCCAGCTACCGAGGTAACTGTGGATATGGATGTCCCCCAGATTAGGTCAATTATTGTTACAGAAACAGGCCAATTTTTTAAAGTGGCAAGGTTTGTAAGATCGTAAGTGGAGTATGTAAGGAACCCAAACAGCGCTCCAAGCATTACTGTTTTCCAAATATTCTGTGCTTCATATCCTGGCAATACCGCAAAGATTATTACACCAACTATAAATACAAGGTAGAAGATTAAGGCTGGGAAGAGCTTAGGATTCTCAGCGAGGAGATGGCCAATTTTAGTAGCGTAGATATTTTTTGCAATGAAGTTAAGCCATATGAAGTCGATGGCCAAGAAGACTACAAAGGTTATTATGTAAAGGTATATATATTTCATATTTCTTTTTAGTTATTTTATGTATATATTGTAGCATGTCTCTAAAGGAATTTTTGAAAAAAAACATAAGAACCATTCTCTTAATCCTGATAGGCATTGCAATCGTTTTGGTAAATTTCTTTGTATACCGTTTTGCAATGGATATGATTATTGTTGTCCTTATCCTCCTGGCTATCATATTTAAGAAACAGAATGAATTTTTTAAAGAATGGAGTATTCCAATTGCGCTTTTTTACCTGTACGAATTTTTAAGAGGTAGGGCATATGACATTGCGCAGTGGTTAAACAGACCTCTTTACAACGAAATTTTAGTAACTACAGAAAAAAAACTGTTTGCCATAGGGGGAGACATTCCTACTGTGTTTCTTCAGTATTCATTGTCGAATGCTCCAAGCGGGAATTTTCTACCAAACTGGTATGACTATGTACTCTTCTTCTTCTACATGTCTTTCTTCTGGTTCTGGTTAGTAGCTGGATTTGTAATATGGCGAAAGAGTAGGGACGTGTTTATGAGGTATATATATGGATTGGTGGGCTTTTCTCTTTTTGATACTTTGATATATATACTTTTCCCATCTGCTCCTCCTTGGTATGCAGCACAGGTAGGACTGCTTCCTCCGCTTCAGAGGATAATGCTTGTCCACGATTACTTTGCTTCAAAGTATGTTAATTTAGTTAGTACATATGGTAATAATGATTTTGCCGCCTGGCCTTCACACCATGCTGCATGGTCATTTTATGCAAGTATTTTTCTGATAGGGGTGTTTGGCAAGAAGATGTTGCCATCCTTAATTGTTCCTTTGGTAATCGTTTTTGCTACTTGGTATGGTGCAGAGCATTATGTCATAGATTCGCTAGCAGGATTCGCAATTGCGGGATTTACATACTGGATTGTAATGAGAATAGGGAAGAAAAGGGGCTAATTTTTTTTCTTGTCTAGTTTTTCAACTTTAAGAATTTTTACACCAAAGTAAACAACAAGCGCTATTACTAGGAAGTCGATTGTTGTACTAATGAAGTTCCCCCACATTAGTTGAGATTGTCCAATTTGTATATATGCTTCATTTAAATCTCCAAATCTACCGAGCAGAAGGCCAATTAATGGGTTGATTAAATCAGTAACGATTGAGGATACGACTTTCGATACAGCGCCACCTAATATGAAGCCGACGGCTAAACCTACAACTCCCTGCTCACGAATAAAATTTAGGAAATTTTTCATAAATTAAAGATATATTAAATTATTAACTAATCTAAACCAAGGGGTACGAATTTAAATTCGTCCATTACATATGCCCCAGAAGTGTCTTCGTTTTTTGTAAATACAACTGAATTTTCGCCTTGGTTTAAGCCAGCATATCCCACTTCGTACCATTTCCACCCTTTTGTATCTTCCGAGAAGTGTTGGTAGAGAAGTGTTTTCGATCCGTTAACTACTACAGTTGCATCTCTTGTATTGCTTGAATGCACTCCATCGTCAGAAAGTTTTACCCAAAGGGTATAATCTCCAGCCTTGTCGGAATTTACAATATATGTCGCGGAGGCTCCTTTCTCTGCAAGATATGCCTCCAAACCTCTGGCAGATTCTTGTATGTACGAGAAAGCGCCCCCTCCAGTAAGAGTTCCTTCACCAGCTTCCACATAAATAGTTCCAGCAGGATCATTTATTTGGATTTCTTGGCTATTGGCCTGGTTCTTTGCTCGTTCTTTGTTGTATATAACCAATGCTATTGGAATTGCTATTACAACTAATATAATTGGGATATATATAAGATATTTTTTCATAAACAGAATATTATTTAAATATTAACTAACGCCCCTCCCTTTCAAGTTTTTCCAAAACCTCATCCTCGACAGGGTTGTCATTAGGTTGGTCAATTTTTATTTCATTTAGGCTATGTCCAAGATTAATGGGACACATAGGTCCATGCCCTTTATTGCTCTCTTCTAGCCGATCTATCTTTGTGGATACATTGCCGAGACCATCTCCAAGAGGATTTTTCCCGACACCCTCTATTGGAGCAAGCCCTTCTTTTGCCAAGATACTGTCCCAGTATTCTTGGGAATTTTTGTCTATTTTCTTTTCTTCCATATGTATGGCGGAGAGGGCGGGATTCGAACCCGCGATAGGTTTTAAGGCCTATGCCTCGTTAGCAGTGAGGTACTTTCGGCCACTCAGTCACCTCTCCAATGGTCCTAATTATACACTATCTGTGCTAGAATATACTATGTACTTAGGCATACATGTATCATCTAGTGGTGGTATACAAAATTCAATAAAAAATGGAGAAAAGTATGGTGTAAACAGCATTCAGATTATGCCAACCGCACCAATGAGATGGGCTACAAAGTTAATTTCAGATGAAGAAATTGAAAAATTTGTTAATGAATTAGAAAATTCAAATATTAAAAAAATATTAATCCACGGAATATATTTAACTAACCTGGCAAGAAGCGACAAACAGATGTTCCATCTAGGGAAAATGGGTTTAGTGGTTTACTTAGATTTTGCAGAAAAAGTAGCAAAAGAAATTAAAAAAAGAAAAATAAACAGTGAAATACTTGGAGTATGCTTCCATCCTGGATCCCAAAAAGAACTCTCCTACGAAGATAGTCTGGAGAGGATATCTTACGGAATGCAGTGGGTTTTGGACGAAGTACCTGGAACACAGAAGCTACTAATTGAAAGCACTGCAGGTACAGGAAGTAACCTCGGAAGAACATTTACAGAACTTAAGATTATGCGAGAAGGAGTGAAAGACAAGAAAAGGGTAGGCTTTGTCGTAGATACCCAACATACATTTGCAGGGGGATATGACTGGATTAATGACATTAATGGAGTATTAAGCGACATGGACAGAGAAATTGGTATTGAGAATGTAAAGGCAATCCATCTTAACGATTCTGCAACTGCACTTGGTAGTAACAAAGACAGGCATGCAGATTTAGGAAAGGGAAAGATAGGGGAGAAAACAATTAAAGATATATTACATAACAAAAAACTTGCAAATATTCCCTTCATCCTCGAGACCCCTGCATTAAAAAGTGACACAGATACTTACAAGGAAGTAGAGGTTCTTAAAAATTTAGCAAATTAAATTAATTAAAATATTCATGAACAAGGAAAAACTTACAAAATTTTTAAACAAATTCCCAAATGGAAGATTACTGTTTGCTATCCTCTCAGGGATAATTCTTGCCTTGATTCTTTACCTCGTGTTCTTACTTCTACCACTGAGATAGTGTCACAAATTAGATTAAACGAAAATCAGAAGAAAGCAGTAGAGTACAACAAAGGAGACCTCCTCATAATTGCAGGAGCAGGAACGGGAAAAACAGCTGTAATTACACAGAGAATCATAAACATTATTAAAAAGGATTTGGCAAAACCATCTGAAATTCTTGCACTGACATTTACAGAAAAAGCATCTGAAGAGATGAAGGAAAGAGTAGATGTGGAGATGGAGTATGGATACGAAGAACCCTGGATATCTACATTTCACTCCTTTTGTGACAGAGTCCTACGAGAGGACGGATACCATATTGGGCTAGACAGCAATTACTCTTTGATGAGTGGAGCACAGTCGTACATCTTTCTTAGAAGATTTCTCTATGACCTCCCATTAGATACTCTCAAGCCAAGAGGGAATCCAACAAAATTTCTCAACGATCTAATTAAACACTTCTCCAGATTACAAGATGAAGATGTATCAGATGAAGAATATGTAAAATATGCAAAAGCTCTACCAAAGAAAACACCAGAAGAGAAAGCAAACTTTGAGAAATACAAAGAACTTTCTGAAACATACAAAAAATATTCAGAGTTAAAGATTGAAAATTCCAAAATAGACTTTGGAGATTTAATAATTCTTACACTAAAACTGTTTAGAGAAAGAGCAGATGTTTTAGAAAAATACAGAAAACAGTTTAAATATATTCTTGTAGATGAGTTTCAAGATACCAACTATACCCAGAATGTCCTTATTAATACTCTTAAAGACGGTAAAAGACACAAACTAACTGTAGTTGGGGATGACGACCAAGCTATTTACAAATTTAGAGGTGCTGCAATATCCAACATTCTTCAATTCAAGGAAAAATATCCTGAGGCTATGGAGATTGTTTTAACAGATAACTACAGATCAAGGCAAGAAATCCTAGATGCCTCATACGCCCTTATTAAACACAACAATCCAAACAGGTTGGAAGAAACAGAAAAGATAGACAAGAAACTTGTGGCAAGAGGAGCCTTTGAACCACAAGAAGAGGTTGTTTCTTTAATCGCCGCAAAAGATGAATATACTGAAACAGAAAGGGTTGTAGGAGAGATTCTTAAACTTACAGGATACGGAGAGCATGCACAGGAGGGTAGTGGAGCACAAATTTTTGACGAGAAAGGTCAAGCAGGATTCCTAGGGCTTTCAAAGAAAGGCAAATTCAAATTTAGTGACATTGCAATACTGGTAAGAGCAAATTCCCATGCAGAGCCCTTTATCCAGGAGCTTCGAAACAAAGGAGTTCCATACAAACTAGGTGGAGCAAGAGGATTGTATTTTAGACCAGAGATTCAAAATATTGTTGCTTTCCTTAGAGTCTTAGTCGATTACTCAGATGAAATTGCTATGTACAAATTGCTTTCAATGAACATTTGGAATTTAACTGTAAGAGAATATATTGAAATAAATAGACTAGCCAGAGAGGAGAAATTAACTCTTTTTGAGGAATTAGAAAAACTTTGGGATGTAAAGATTGGTGAGGTTGAGGGAGCAATTGATGATGTAAGTAATCCGTTAGTCCTCAAGATGCTAGATGCCAAGGCCATAGCTGGGATAAGTAATTTGCTTGAGATAGTAGATAGCTCTCTAAAAAGGATTAAAGATGGCAGACCTATACTAGAAATCCTGTACGATTATGTAAAGGTAAGTGGATATCTAGATTCTTTCTTGGGAGAAGAGAGTGGAGAGAATCTCTTTGCAGTGTCAAATATACAAAAGTTTTTTGAATTGGTAAAAAAATATGAGAAAGATAATCCAGACTCAAACATATATGAATATGTAGACTATCTTAACTACTGTATGGAGGTTGGAGAATCTCCTGTGGTAGATCAGTCTGAACTGGAAGATTTTAATGGTGTAAATATACTTACAGTACATGGCTCAAAAGGTTTGGAATTTCCAGTAGTATTTTTGGTTAATCTTGTTTCTCAGAGATTCCCGTCACAAAACAGGTCAGATGCAATACCAATTCCAGAAGAATTAATTAAGGAAACATTGGGGGAGAATTTTTCTGAGAGTAATTCACATCTTCAAGAGGAAAGAAGACTTTTCTATGTTGGAGCTACTAGAGCACAAGAGAAATTGTATCTTTCTGCTGCTAAATATTACGGTGATGGCAAATCTAGCAAAAAGCCGAGTATATTCCTAAACGAGATACTAGACAGAAATGTAGGAGATGAATTTGTTGGATTAATTAAAGATGGAGGGATGAAAATTGCAAGTATGGATTTGGATACATATGAATCAATTGTTCCGAAAGAAGTTAAATTGGATGTAATTAAAAACTTTAGCTATTCTCAGCTACATACATACGAAGATTGTCCAAGGAAATATGAGTATTCCTATGTACTTAGAGTTCCTCAAAAACCAAAATCATCTTTGTCTTTTGGAACAACAATTCACAATACTCTTAAAGAACTTTACACTGCATTAAAACACTCCAAAGAAGGATTGGAAGGAGTTTATGCACCTCCAACACTAAAAGATTTACTTGGATACTACGAAAAGAACTGGGTAAGTACAGGCTACGAAAGTACTAAACAAGAACAGTTAAGGAAAGAAGAGGGAAGAAAAATCTTGAGGGAGTATTACAACAAAATGTATTCTGAACAACAAAAACCATTGAAACTAGAAGAATCTTTCTCTGTACACTTTGGAGAGAGTGTATTTGTGGGGAAGATAGATAGGATTGATATGGTAGGTGAGGAAGGCGAGGTCTGTATTGTGGATTACAAAACAGGAAAGGTAAAAAACGAGGCAAATATTAAAAAGGATTTACAACTTCCATTATATGCTGTATTTGCACAGGAGAAGTTAGGATTAAAGGTTGTAAGTGCAAAATATATATTTGTGGAGTCAATGGAAGAGATAGAGGTAGATATCTCACAAAAAAGGAAGGATTTGGCAAAAGAGAAGCTATTGGAAGCAATAGGGAATATCCGAGAAAGGAAGTTTAAAGCAACGCCAGGGTTTGGATGTAATTTCTGTGATTACAATTCCGTTTGTGAATTCGCAGAAATTTAATATAATGTAGTATAATTGGCACTATGAGAATTTTGGACACATTAAATATGTTTTTGGTTGAAAAGGTACATGCCCAGAGTTTGGGTAGTTCTCTTGGTGATCAGTTGAACAAAATAGAAGATGGGACAGTTACAGATGAAAGTGATCTTGTTCAGACGATTGTTAGCATTGCAGTACCTTTGGGAGTTATCAGTGTTGTTATTCTTGTTGTATATGCTGGCTATCTTCTTACATCTAGTCAGGGAAATCCAGATAAACTTAAAGAGGGAAAGGATATAATAACAAATGCAATTATTGGATTTGTAGTAGTGCTACTCTCTGTAGCAATATTAATATTAATTTCTAATACCCTAGGGTTAGGTATATATGAGTAAAATAGATATATCAGGTATAGTAAGTGGACTTTTACCAACTTTTGGTTCAGATTCAGATATCGAAGATTTAATCGGAACAAAGGTTGCAGACGCTATAAACTTCTTTACAGGATTTGCTGCCTTAGTAGCTGTTGTCTTAATTATAGTTTCAGGTTATATGTTCATAACCTCTTCTGGAGATCCTGACAAGGTAGATAAAGCTGGCAAGACATTGTCTGGAACTATCGTTGGATTAATAATTGTCTTTATAGCAAGAATATTGGTAGAGTTTGTTCTTAGGGTTGTAGTTAAATAGAAAGTATTGCAAGTTAATTTAACTTTCTATATAATAAACTTAATATATTAATATTTTAGTAGTTAAAAAATGAAAGCACCAAAAGTATTAGCAATTGCTTCTTCCATATTTTCTGGACTGTATTTAGCATCAGGAACTTATGCGCAGACCGCTTTAAGTTGGGTTGATAGATTGAAAGGTACAGGTGGTGTTACCCAACCGTTGGAATCATGGATTGGTGGTGTGATAAATCTTGTTGTTGGATTAGCCGCATTGGTATGTGTTGGTATCTTAATCGCTAGTGGATATATGTATATTACAGCTGCAGGAGACGAAACTAAGGTAGAGAAAGCTGGTAAATCTTTGACATATGCAATAGTTGGATTAGTAATCTGTTTCATTGCAGTTATATTGGTCGAATTTGTATTGAAGAATGTCCTTAAGTAATAGCTAATTTACGGAAGGAGAAATTGCATGTTCATAGACTTGAGCTTCCTTAATAATACGGGCTTTGAGAATCTTTCTGATTTTTTGTATTCTCTCATAGGTTTTGTTATATCATTTTCTGTAGTTCTTGCTGTTATATCAATCATATTTTCTGGATTCAAGTTTATACTTTCTATTGGTGATGAGAAGAAAGTAAAAGAAGCTTCTAGGTCTCTGATATTCTCTATTGTTGGATTGGTACTTGTATTTATATCCCCATCAATTATAGAATTTGTGATCAGAGAAATTTTAGGAATAAAATAATGAAAATATTTAAAAAACTAGTCTTTTTGTTTTCTCTTTCCCTTGCAAATCCTGTATTTGCACAGGAAGAGGAACCGAAGAAGATAGGGGAATTGTTTGATGTCTTGGATAATGTACTCCAATATATATTCCCTCTTGCGGGATTAATATGTGTAGTCTTCGTAATTATTGGTGGATATATGTGGATGTCTGCAGCAGGGGATCCATCGAGGGTTAAGAGTGCACAAAGTACTCTAACATGGGCAATCATTGGTTTAATTGTCGTTCTTTTAGCTGTTGCAATTATTGAAGTAATCGTGAAATTTATATCTTAAATGAAAAACGACCATTTTAAATCGCCAGATTTTCTTAAAAGTCAGGGTTATGCTAGAAATGGTGTTAAGTTAATCTTCCGTAATGAAAGAAATTTTAGAATAGACATAGTTATTGCTGTCTTAGTTGTAATTGCAGGATTTCTTTTTAAGATATCTCACACAGATTGGATAGCTATTAGTCTAGTTATCTCCATGGTCTTTACTGCAGAGGTACTCAACAGTGCAATAGAGGCACTCTGCGATACTGTTTCGCAAGATTTTAAGGTGAATATAAAATATGCAAAAGATGTAAGTGCTGGGGCAGTATTAATTAGTGCCTTGGTATCAATCATTACAGGTCTAATTGTTTTCCTCCCATACATAATGGAAGTTGTAAAAAATATTCTGGTATAATGGGAATATGCCTAAAAAGCCCCAAAATATAATTCAGCTTTTTCTTGTAGTTTCTCTCGGAATTTTTTGTGTTACTCTTTTCAATTTTCCAGCATATTCAGGTGAGATAGAGGATCTTGAAAACCAGATTAACCAAACTAATGAGGAATTAGCTAAGAAGAAGGGAATACTTTCAGATATAGAGAAAAAGATTGCTGAGATAAGTGGTAGTAACTATTCACTAAGCCAGAAAATTAACCTCATAAATGATGAGATTAACAAGTTAAAGAAGAGCATAGATAGTACAGAGGCAGATTTAAACAAGAAGATTGCTGAGATAGAAGAAAAGCAAGTTTTACTTGAGAAGAAAAAAGAATCAATAGATACTTTCTCTTCAGATTTGTATATACAATCTAGATACAGAATGTCTCAATTTTTTCTCTCAAGAGATAGTTGGGATGGTTTTGTAGAGGGGTTGTTTGTTAAGAAGAGAGCAATTACTGTATTGAGAGATGAGGTTGAGAAAATTAATGGGGAATTTATATCTCTAGCTGAGAGTAGGGAGGCATTGGAAAAGCAGAAGACAGAATTAGAGGAGCAGAAGGGGGATTTAGATAAATCGTATGCATTATTAGCTGCAGAGAAAGCAAAGTTACAGAAGGAATTAAATGCACAGATTGCTTCTAAGACAAGTGTAAGTAGTCAAATTAATAAATTAACTTCTCAATTATCAAATTTGCAAAAGACATTACTCTATACAAGGCAGGGTGGTACATCTGTAGATCCAAGTCAGGTTACGGTGGAGGGGAGTGATTTGGGAAGCTTATCTACTTTTACGAGCAAGGCTTCCGTTGGTTCTTTTGGAGTGTTTTCGATTGGTGCATATACTCACAGAAATGGAATGAGTCAATGGGGTGCAAGAGAGAGAGCAGAGGCGGGGCAGACATATAAGCAAATATTGCAAGCGTATTATCCAGATGGGACAAGAACAAAGGGATATGTTGAGCCGACTAAGATACGTGTTAAGGGAAAAGGAGTTGATTGTTCTGGAAATGCAAAAACATATGATGAAAAAATAAGTTTTGAAACATACATGAACAGAATATATGAAATGCCTTCGGGCTGGAGCCCAGAGGCAGTGAAGGCCCAGGCTGTTGTTTCTAGAACTTATGCTATATACAAAGCAAATACACAGGGATATATAATCCCAAGTGAGAGTAACCAGGTGTATAAAAACTGTGATAATTTGCAAGCTTGGAAAAATGCTGTTGCTGCAACCAAGGGTATTGTGTTAACTAAGAATGGATCAGTGTATTCCACACAATTCGCAGCAGTACATGGAGGTTGGATAAATGGTGTTGGTTGGGACTTATATGATACTGGTGGAACAAAAGATTTTACAAATACATGGGATAATAAATCTGGTGTATCTTGGACTTACAGATCTTGGTACAGGAGAGATTACAAATTAAGCACAACAGTTGACGGTTATAGTTGTTATAGATACCCATGGCTCTCTGGACAGGAAATGGCAGATATTGTTAATGCAGCATCGCGCTTAACAGACATCGGAGGTAGTGGTACAAGTGATTCTAGAATATATCCAATACATGATAGATGCCATAGCGACGGCAATCCATACTCCTTTACAGAGATGAGAAACAAATCTTCTTCAAAATTCACAAAAGTAATTCTAGCACAAGTTTCTAGAAGCAGTGGAAATACAAACTTTATTAAATTTGTGAACGAAGACGGGAGAGAGATTACTATCTCTGGAAGTTACTTTAAACTTGCTTACAACCTTCGTGCTCCAGGATATTTGAGTATTCCTCAATCTGGATTTGTACACATTGATATACAAAAAAAGCTATAATAACCTTGTTATATAGTTAATACTATGTTATCTTTATCTATATATGGCTATGAAAGAAGATAAAAACAAAATTCCAGCGAAGTTTAGAAATATAAAGAAATCTTTTATGGATACAATCTCTCTAAACAATGATCATTCCTTTATGTCGTTTCCTAAGGAATTAAACTTCCACGGAAAAGAAAAAGGTGAACAGGTTGTTTTAATTATTCGTTCCCACTGGATTGTTACAGTTCCGTACTTTTTCCTTGCTGCTCTTGTTCTCTCTCTTCCCTTTGTTCTTGCATCATTAATGCCAACATTCTTTTCAAGCATTGCACTTCTGATATCTTTAATAATTACCTCCTTACTGGTATCTCTAGGAATAATGGTAAGTACCTTTGTCAAATGGTTCTACACAGTGCACATAATTACAGACCAAAAGGTAGTAGATTTAGATTTTACGAGTATTATGAATCATCCTATGGCAGAAGCTCAATTGGAAAGGATAGAGGATGTTACCCACAAACAGTTGGGTGTAATAGGGAGCGTCTTTGATGTAGGTACAGTATATATACAAACAGCAGGAGCTCAAAATGAAATTGAATTCTCAAATGTTCCCAGACCAAGAGATATACAAGATATTCTTTTTGATTTGCTTGAACTTAAGCAGAAAGGAGAAATATAGTGGAAGATGCAATGGAAATACTAAACAATCTGTCTGGACATTCAGGGGATACAATAAATATCGGTATAGTATCTTTGCTTAAATTACCACTAATCATTGTCCTTTTTGGAAATGTTTTGTTCGCAGTCCTCCTACTTTTAAGAGTTAGAATACTCTCTGAGACATTTGAAACAACAGACAACAAATTAATCAGGTATATAGTACACATTTATCTTTTTACAAGCGTAATAGGGAGTATAATAGCATTACTATTTTTGTTAATTGGCTAAAATGAAAATTGCCGTCCAACAGTTTGTATCAAATGACAAGGATAAAAACACCTTTGTTTCTGTCTTTAAACACTATTCCAACCTTACGGAAAAAAAGATTAGTAAAGAAGGGGATTTGTATGCTCTTCTTTCAATTTCTGGGAGCAAAAATCTTTCTGCTGAGCGAGTAAGTAAATTTGTATGGGATGGGTTGGTAGATGGGTATCTGTATTCCAACGCCAAAACTACAAACGAATCGCTTAAAGATTCAATTAAGGAGGGTATTCGTAAAATTAAAGACCTAATTAGGAATGACCAAACACTGGAAGAGGAGGGTGTGGACATTAACTTTGTTGTAATTGCCCAGAAAAAAGAGGGACTATATCTTGGAAATTTTGGAGAGAACGATATATATGTTTACAAAGATAACAGATTTATAAATATATATGATGTTCTCAAAGAGAAAAAATCTAGTACAGCAGGTATAGCTCTTGCAGAAGATGATATTCTTCTTGTATCTACAGCTGGACTGCTTACAGAAGGAATGGCAACATTTACAGGACACAAAAATAAACAAGAAGTTCTAGAATCACTGGAAAAATTTGGAGAGAAGATTTTAAATTCTGAAGGGATAATATATTTCCAGAACATCGAAGAAGGAAAGGAGAATGAAAAAAATATTGAAGTTAAAGCAGACATACTTAAAGATATCCCAAAACCAAGAATAAAAATGCCAAAAAAGGAAAAAAAGAAATTTAAAATTCCTCTCAATCTTAAACCGTTAATTGAAAAAATATTACAATTTTTCAAAGAAGCAGTCTCTAAAATAAAAAGCGTAGTTACATCACTTGTTGGAAAACAGCACTGGTTTAAAAAAGTATCTTCCAAAATATCTGAAAACAAAGTCTTTGACAGAAGAGAAAGTATGAAAGGAATGAAAATTGATGGTTACAAAGAAAGAAACATAAGGGTTTCCAGAATTAGAACTGTTGTGGTAGTTGTTTTAATAATTGTTCTTCTTGCAGTAGGAATTAACTTCACAATCAATGCAAAGAAAGCCCGAGAAAGACATAATATAGCACAAGAATCACTTACTAAGATTGAAAAACTTTTAGACAAAGCAGAGGTGGACATGATTGTAGATACATCCTCTGCAGAACTATCTGTGTTTCAAACAGAGAAACTTTTTGAGGCAATTCCCTCTGAACTCAATGACGAAGACACAACTAAACTACAAGAGTTGAAAGACAGGAGATTAAATATTGAGGATACTCTTTTTAAACGAAAAGTTATCTCAGACGGGGATGGGTCAATTAGCACTTACATAGATTCACGACTCTCTTTTGGGGAAGGTTCTGCTCCTTCGGACATTGAGGTATATACTGATAAATCTTTAAACACATACTTGTTTATTACAGACTTAGGACTTAAAAGTGTATTCAGAGTATCTTTGTATGACAAGAAAGTAGAAAAGATAGCAGATACAGAAGGTTTGGTTAAAGAACCGAAATATATATCTGTAGGAAATAGTGGTGTATATGTATATGATGCAAAAGAGGGTGTTTTAAAAGCACCATTTGACGGCAGTAAAGTAAAAGCATTTGTTAAACTCTCTGGGCTTGACATAGATGATATTGAAGAAACAGATATTACCGAAATGATTGTTTTAACAGAATCTGACAATGTATATCTTCTCTCAAGAGCAGGGAAGGTATTGCTCAAATCTAGCTTCTCAGATGGTAATAGTTATTCATTGTCATTTGGATATATTAGGAACGACAATTTTGCTACTGTAAATGACATATCTTCGGATCTTAGTTTGTACTTTCTTACATCGGATTCTGGTCTAATTAGATATTCATACAGTTACTTTGAGCAGAAGCAAGCTCTTTCGCCTCTTACAACAGGAGGATTTGATGGAAACTATGGTAATTTAACCAAAGGATATACAACTGGAAGTCTAGATTACTCTTTGTATCTTTTCGATGCGCAGGGAAGAAGATTTTTGAAATTCGAAAAGCCTCAGGAGGGTGGAGGAGATATACGACATCCAGGACAAATTCTTCTTCTAAACCAGATTATTTACAGAGGAACAAAGGATGGTATGTGGAGCGATGTTAAAGACTTTGTAGTGGACAGCAAGGAGTCTGCTATGTATGTTTTGGATGGATCTACGATATGGAAGATAGTGTTGTAGTATAATGGAGGGATGAAAATTATCAATAAGAAAGCTCGTTTTGATTATGAAATACTAGAAAGTCTTGAAGTTGGTATTGTGCTACTAGGAATGGAGGTAAAATCAGTAAAGGGTGGCAGGGTAAACATATCAGATGCTTTTGTAAAGGTAATAGGGGATGAGTTGTGGCTAGTTAATGCAGATATAACTAAATATCAATATACCTCTGATGATCACTATGATTCTAAAAGAACTAGGAAGTTACTAATTAAAAGAAATCAATTAGACAGGTTGAAAAGCAAGATGAAGCAGGGGAATTTAACATTAATTCCTTTAAGTATATATACTGTAAGAGGGTATGTGAAAGTAGAGATAGGCTTGGCAAGGGGAAAGAAATACCATGAGAAGAGAAAGGCAGAGAAGGAAAGAGATATGGATAGAGATTTGTTGTATGAGAGTAGGAAATTTGTGGTATAATTCTAGATATTATAGGTTATGGATAATACAAATATCGAAACACAACCGAAAATAATTGGAAGAGCTGAGACTTCTACTGCTCCAGCAGAAATTATGATGGAAACTAGTGGTTTAGTAGAACCTCCTGTTTTTACTCCAATGGAATCATCTACTGAAGAAGAAGTAGTATCCTCCGAACCAATTGATGGTTCAATAGAGGTAGAAGCTACTACTGAAGTCCCGAGACCAAGCGCAGGGTTTCCAATTAAACCAGAAAGCAAGGGAACCTCCAAAATTGTTTTGGAGAAAATTAGGAACATAACTGAAAATCTTTAGTCCTTCTCAGATATATGTTATCCTTTATCCATAAGATTGCTCACTGTCCAATATGGATATATACGCTCAAACATTTGGTCCAACTTTAGAAGATAATACCGAGATTGAAACAGGTACTTCCACTTTGTATCCAAAAGATACATACGGTGATATGTATGGACCAAAAGAGATTAACATCCCTTGGGGTTGGATTTTGCTTGTTCTCATCCTAATTGGTATTGGTGTGGGAGTATTCCTGTATGTTAGAAAAAAACTTCTTGCTAAAGACAGAAATGAAAAAGCGGGTGATGGAGTCCTAATGGAAGTGCAAGTCCCAAGTGGAAATGAAACAGAGATAGGGGTGGCAGAAAAAATGTTTGCTAATTTATATGGCATTGGTGGAAAAGGAAGTGGAATTGCGGAACATTTTAGTGTAAACAACTGTGTTACCTTTGAAGTGATTGGTGTTCCAGGAGAGATTCGCTTCTATGTTCATTGTCCAAGAAAAATATCTGACCTAGTTGAGAAACAAATACTTGGTTCTTACCAAGATGCAGAAGTAAGGGTTGTGACAGAATACAATATATTTGCACCAGATACCAAAATTGCTTGTACAAGATTAGTTCTTTCAGAAGATCCATACTGTCCCTTAAGAGTTGCCAGCGATTTTACTGGAGACCCGATGGCGAATGTACTTAGTACCTTAAGTAAAATGTCAGAAAATGAAGGAGCTCTTGTCCAACTTGCAGTATCTCCAGCGGGAAAAGAGTGGCAGAAAAACGGGGAGAAGTTTGTTCAAAAGATTAAAAACAACAATGCAGATTCGGAAAAGAAAAAGATTGGTATATCTGATGAAAAATTAGAGGGTATAAGTAAAAAAGTCGCAAAACCAGGGTTAATTGCTGAGATTAGAATTGTTACAAGTGCACCAAGCGAAGATATTGCTAAGATGCATTTAGACAATATCGTAGGTGCTTTTGATCAGTACAGTAATCCAGGAATAAATAGGCTTGAGAAAAAGAAAGTGTCAGAGAAAGAGCAAAAGAAATTCCTGTATGATGTTGTTTTTAGAAGAACTCCTGAAACAGAGAATTCTATACTTAATGTGGAGGAATTAGCAGCGCTGTATCATTTTCCAAACAAAGATACTAATACACCAAATATTAAATGGCTTTTAGCTAGAGAATTAATAGCAGACAACTCAATTAGTTCAGATATTCAATCTAAGGATACAATATGGATAGGGAACAATATATTTAGGGGAAAGAAGAAAGTAATCTGTTTCGAAAGGGATGATAGAAGGAGGCATGCATATATCTTAGGACAGACCGGTACTGGTAAATCTTGGCTGATGACCAGAATGATAATTCAAGATATATATAATGGAGATGGTGTTTGTTTTATTGATCCGCACGGTCAAACAGCAGAAATGATTCTAGAAAGAATCCCTCCTGAAAGAGCAGAGGATGTTATATATTTTGATGCGGGAGATTTCGAAAGACCTTTTGGTTTGAATATTATGGAGTTCTACAATGAGCAACATAAGCACCAGATTGTTAACAGTTTTATAGCACTTCTCATTAAATTGTTTGACCCAAATAATCAAGGATATGCAGGACCAGCGTTCCAGCAGGCAGTTAGAAACTCTATGCTTACAGCTATGTCCAAGGAGGGTTCAACGCTAATAGAAGTTGTTAGAATTCTACAAGATGAGGATTGGGTAACAAATTACTGGCTTCCATTAATTCAGGACGAGTTAGTAAGGAGATATTGGATAGACCAAGTTGCAAAGACAGACAAGAAAACAAAAGCGGAATCTTTAACATACTTTATTTCTAAATTCGACAAGTTTACAACAAACCTTGCCATTAGAAATATCATAGGGCAGAGTAAATCGTCTTTTGACTTTAGAGATGTTATGGATAACGGCAAGATATTAATTGTGAACCTTTCCAAGGGTAGGATGGGGGAGGAGAATATGTCTTTCTTGGGTCTTTTGCTTGTTCAGAAATTATTGGCTGCTGCCCTAAGTAGGGAGAATGTAGATGAAAGATCTAGAAAAGATTTCTTTTTCTATGCAGATGAGTTCCAAAATTTTACTACAGATGAATTTGCATCAATACTTTCTGAAGCAAGGAAATATAAATTAAATCTTACATTAGCTCACCAGTATATTGGTCAATTACCAGAGAATATTAAGGGGGCAGTATTTGGAAATGTTGGAACTCTAATGATATATCGTTGTAGTGCTGAGGATGCAAATTTCCTAGAGACTCAATTTGCTCCATATATTAAAGCTGGAGATATGGTAAACCAGGGGATAGGGCATTGCTATGTTAAGTTACTAAGCAAAGGCTCGTATCCTGCGCCTTTCTCTTTAAATACTTTGTATGGGGAAGAGTTCCCCAATTCTGGTTTTGATTTGCCAGAAAACAAGGAGGTAGCAGAGATGATAAGGAAGTACTCAAGAGCAAAGTATGGAAGGGATTTGGAAGTTATTAATGAGGATATTAGGATTAGGTCTCAGCTTGATAGGAAGGAAGAGTCTGTATCTACTCCTCAACCTTTCTCTTCAATGGGTTTTTAGGGTTGTATCTTCAAAAACACATGATATTCTGGTAGAATCTTTTGTTGCGGGAGTATAGCTCAGTTGGTTAGAGCGCGGTTCTTATAAAGCCGTGGTCGATGGTTCGATTCCATCTACTCCCACCAATTCTAATTTAAAAACATCATCATATGAGCGAGAAAGAAAGTATTGGAGAGAGGGAGATAATGATAGGTGGAGTATATAAGCACTTTAAGGGAGATTATTATCAGGTACTTACAGTTGGAAAAGACTCTGAAACAGAAAAAGACATGGTTGTTTACACATCTTTGTATTATAAAGAAGATAAGGGAACAAGGGTCTGGATTAGATCGTTGGAAGATTTTATGGGGACTAAAGAATTAGAAGATGGTACTATAGTAAATAGATTTGAATTTGTAAGTGAGAGATAAGAATAACTCTATAATTCTTTCAAACTCTTCTGATCTTCCTTCTGCATCTTAACGAGATTAAGATACTTCTCTGTTGTAGAAAGTCTCTTGTGTCCAACTAACTTAGATACTACAACAAGACTTACGCCATTTGCTAAGTGATGTGCTATGAATGTATTTCTAAGGTCATTTACCTTCGCATTCTTAATACCAGCTTTTTCAAAAGATTTGTCTATTGCTGTTCTAATATTTCTGACTAAAAGAGGCCTACCATTCTTTGTTACAAACAGTGTATCATCTTCTGTTTCTGGTCTTAATTCCAGATACTCATCAATTGCTTTCTTCGCAGATTTATTTAAAGGAACTTTTCTCTGTGGGTGACTTCCTGCAGCTTTTATGTAAAGGTAATCTATCCTTCCATCGTTTGACTTTCTAATATCATCTAGTGTAAGTGCGGCTAATTCTCCGATTCTAATACCTGTTTGAAGAAGTATTTCTACGATAGAGTAGAGCCTTACATCTACACGACTAACATCTCTTAAAGCTCTATATTCCATCTCTGTTAAAACCCTTGGAGGCTTTGTCTCAAATTTAGGATGTGCTAATTTCTCAGATGGATTATCTTGTATTAATGAATTATCCAAGAGATATCTGTAAAATGTTCTAGTACTATTTATTTTTCTTGAGATACTTTTGGGGGTGTAGTTATTGTCCTGTAGGTTTTGTTTATATTTCTCTAAATCCTCAATAGTAGTATCCTCTATAGAAGAGATGCCCTCCTTGGAAAAGAAGTTCAATAACTGTTCAATGTCTTTGGAGTATGCTATTACAGTAGCCTCAGATCTTCCTTTGCTCTGTAGATCAGCTATAAATTTGACTCTTTTCTCCTCAAAATTTGGATTGTTTATTGCCCCCACCGTGTTTGAAAGCTTAATTTATTAATAGTTTCTACTATATAGTAAGAATTATATCATCATAAAGTTGTGAGAGCAATAATATATAAATATGGGTTACTTTGATTAAATCACCCTGTATTGATAATATCTATACATGGATAGAGTAATATACAAACAACCAGATAAAAGAGTAAAGCAGGAGAAGGAGATTGTAATCATGTCTCTTTTTAATTCGTCTGTTGCAAAGGTTGTACTTTTGGGAATATCTGTTTTTCTTGTTTACAATATTTTCCACTCTGTTGGGATTACTGTCCAAAAGGTGGAGATTTTAAACAAGGCTAGGGTAGAGGTAGAGGATTTGAGATTGAGGAATTTAGAATTAGCATCTCTTCTTGAGAGGATGCAAACTGTAGAATATCTTGAAGTTGAGGCAAGGGATAGACTGAATTTTACTGGTAAGAAAGATATTGTTTTTGTAATTCCAGAGAATATGTATCCTGTTGCTAGAGAGTATGTTGATTCGTTATTAAGCGAAAAGGAGGTGGATAGTAGTGAGTATGGTTTTGAGGTTTGGAAGAATTTCCTTTCCTCTGGAATTTGATAGTACACAACAAATTGTAGTATAATCACTAGATTTGATATCGCGGGGTAGAGCAGTGGCAGCTCGTCAGGCTCATAACCTGAAGGTCGTTGGTTCGAATCCAGCCCCCGCAACCAGTTTTATACTCTTCTCGTTATATTCTTAAGGCATCTGCACTTTTCATTTGTATCTAAACCATATCCCTCCACCCAGTGATTTGGGATTGTAAACCCAACGTAATCTATGGGTACATCAACCTCTCTTCTGTCTGGTTTGGAAAGTAGTGCACAAACTCTTAGGGATTTTGGACGTCTTGCTCGTAATATATCTAAGAGTATTGCCATCGAATATCCTGTATCTACAATATCTTCTACGATTACCACGTCTTTGCCCATTATTGAATTTTTTAAATCACAATGAATGACTGGCTCTCCAGATGATTCTATGTTATTTCCATAACTGGAAACTGACATGAAATCTATCTCTACTTTTGGATTATTAAACTCTCTTGCCAAGTCTGTTGTGAAAAAGGATGCCCCATTTAAAACCCCAACTAAAACTAAATTATCAACATCTACATCATCTTTGATCTCCGCGGCTAACTCGGTAACTCGCTCTTTTATCTGCTCTGAGGTAATGAGAACTTCTCTCTTTTCAACGGTCTCTCTTGGATCTGTCATAGTAATATGTATACTTGGATTAATTAAAAAAGTGTGCTAGAATAGGCTTTTGCAAGAATAACTTAGTATATATACACCATTATGCCATTAACAAACCAACCTGTAAAAGGGATGTACATTTTAGAAGATGGAAAGTTCTATTTTCTAATAGATAGACAATTAAAAACACAGGGGAGACAGGGAGGATTAATCATCTTAAAGATGAGAGCTCTTGATAGTGGTTATGTAACAAGTAAAACAATTAAAGCTGGCACAAAGATTGAATACATAGAACCCGAAACAAAGGAGATGCAATATCTCTACTCGGATAATGCTAGTGTATATCTAATGGATTCTGAAACATACGAAACAATTACAATTCCCAAGGAAACGATAGGGGAGTATGTAAATTTTCTTAAAGAGGGAGATACTGTCTTGATAATGGTTTATGAAGGGAAAGTTTTAACTATTAAGGAAAATCCTACAGTAATTCTTGCAGTTGTAGATACATCAGACGCTGTGAAGGGAAATACAGCGAACAGTGCAACAAAGGAAGCGGTGCTGGAAACTGGGTACAAGATACAGGTTCCGATGTTCATAAAGAAGGGGAATCTAGTTAAGGTAAATACAGATTCTGGGACATACTCTGGGAAGGCTAACTAAATAGGTTTTTGATATTTTCTTTGGTATAATATCCTAGCTCTAAGGTGGGATAGCTCAGAAGGTTAGAGCATGGGATTCATAAACCCAAGGTCGGTGGTTCGATTCCACCTCTCACCATATCACTCTAAATTTGAATATACCAATATGGATAACAAAAAAAATATTAAGAAAGAAGTAAAGATAGATATTAGGAAATTGCCAATACGCAGAGAATTTGGAATCCCAAATATCATTGCTATGGTTGTAATATCCCTTGCCCTTACCGGAGCCATAATCTTTTTCAGAAGCTTAGGCACTAAAGGAGAGGAAGTATCTGTAAGTAAAATTGTCACAGATATATTCGAAGAGAAATATGACAAGATTATCCTTAAAGATGGGATAGTAACATTGGAAATGAAAGGGGAGGGAAATATCAAGAAGAGTGAATATGCTTTGCTTCCAGGAGGAACAGATTTCTACCAAATACTCTCCGACTCAGGACTGAATATCAAAGATTTAGAAAATGATTTCTACCAGCCAGCAATTGGTATTACTTTTGGGGATATAGTTACCTTTGTACTACTCGGAGCTGGATTAATTCTTGTCTTCATCATGATAAAAAACATGCAAACATCTGGTGGTAAAATTATGGACTTTGGAGAAAGCAAAGCCAGACTCTTGTTTGGAAAGAAAACAGGAGTTACCTTTGAAGATGTCGCAGGAATTGAAGATGTAAAAGAAGAATTAACTGAGATAGTGGACTTCCTTAAACAACCTAAAAAATATCTTGCGGCTGGAGCCAGAATACCAAAAGGTGTATTACTTGCAGGTGCACCTGGAACTGGAAAGACACTTCTTGCCAAGGCAGTTGCTGGAGAGGCAGGAGTCCCATTCTTCCATACATCTGGTTCAGAATTTGAAGAAATGCTTGTTGGAGCTGGTGCTTCCCGTGTTAGAGATCTTTTCAAAAAAGCTAGAAGTGCATCTCCATGTATCATATTTATAGATGAAATAGATGCAGTTGCAAAAAAAAGAGGCACAGTCCTGCACTCTGGAGCGGGAGAGCAAACATTAAACCAGATACTTGTAGAAATGGATGGTCTCGAGGAAAGACAAAATGTAATTGTACTTGCTGCAACAAACAGACCAGATGTTTTAGATCCCGCATTACTCAGACCAGGAAGATTCGACAGGACAGTTGTTGTAAATATGCCGGATTTTAAAGGAAGAAGAGCAATTCTTGATGTACACGCAAAGAACAAAGTCTTTGAAACTGGGGTAGATTTAGATATCTTAGCAAAGAAAACAGTGGGATATTCTGGTGCAGATTTAGAGAACCTCCTAAATGAGTCCGCAATTATGGCTGCAAGGGAGAATAGGAAGAAAATTAGTCAAGAAGATATTATGGAGGCATATTTGAAGGTCAAGCTTGGAAGAAAGAAAACAGGAGACAAGGAGGCTGAAGATATTCGAAAGACGGCATACCACGAAGCAGGACATGCAATTGTCGCAAAGTTTACAGAAGGCTCAGATCCTGTTGAACAGGTATCCGTTATATCAAGAGGTCTAACAGGTGGTATCACAGTATATCTTCCTGAGAAAGACACGAAATTTCTTTACAAGAAGCAAATGCTTGCATGGTTACGAACAGGTGTCGCTGGTAGGGTAGCAGAGGAGCTTTTCATCGGAGAAATCTCAACTGGTGCATCCAACGATATTGAACAGATAACTAATGTAGCAAGAGAAATGGTAATGCAGTACGGTATGAGCGAGAAGTTAGGAATGATTAAATACGGAGATATGGAGGAAACAAAACATCTTGGATACACATATGGGGGAGGTAGAGAGTACAGTGAGAAAACTGCAGAACTCATAGACCAAGAAGTTAAAAGATTTGTAGATGAGGCGTATGAATATTCTAAGAAGCTTCTCCAAGAGAAGAAGGAATATGTAGAGAAATTGGTTAATCTTCTTGTAGAAAAAGAAGTGGTCGTAAGGGAGGAGTTTGATGCTCTTTTCTAGTTGTAGTAGACTAATACTATGAACTTAATCAAAACCTCTAAGGATAGGTTCCTTGCCATAGATGCCAATGCAATAGTTCACAGAGCTTTCCATGCATATCCTGGGAACCTTCAGACAGACGATGGTGTTCAAGTAAACGCAGTTTACGGTTTTACAGTTATGCTTCTTTCTGCCCTTAAGTCTTTCGATCCTAAGTATGTTCTCTGTGCCTTTGATACCAGTAAACCAACATTCAGACATGAGGAATATATAGATTACAAAGCAACGAGAAAGCCTGTCGACCAATCTCTCATTGACCAATTTCCACTTGTAGAAGAAGTTCTCAAAGCTTTCAATATCCCAATCATAAAAAAGGAGGGCTTCGAAGCAGACGACATCCTCGGGACCATTGCTAAGATGGTAGATAGTGGTAAATGGAAAGACCAGAATCTTGAACTTTACATTCTCAGTGGAGATAGAGACCTGTTTCAGCTTGTAAGGGGAGATGTAAAGGTATGCTTACCGTCAGGAAATTTTAGTAATCTCATAGAGTATGATAGAGAGAATGTTTTTAAAACCCTTGGAGTATATCCTGAGCAAGTAGTTGATTACAAAGCCATTGTAGGAGATGCTTCGGACAATATCCCTGGAGTAAAAGGAGTAGGAGATAAAACAGTTGTAGAGCTTCTAAAAGAGTATGGAGACTTCGAAACAATATACAAAAACTTACCAAAACTTACACCAAGACTTCAGGTATTGCTTGGAGAGGGAATTGAGCAGGCAGAACTAAGCAGAAAATTAGCTAAAATAGACCAAGATATGGACCTAGAGATATTTTTAGAATCCTGCCTAATGCAGGATTTTGACAGGAAAAATGTTTTGGATTTATTCAGGAGATTTAAATTTAAATCTTTGGTAGCCAGATTAGATGATATCTTCGGAAAAGACTCAAGTGGGTATTCTACACAGCTAAATATTTTTAATGGAAGTGTAGGTAATGTAGAGTGGGCTAGCGAAGAAGAAATTGGAAGCCTTTCTAAGAACGCATCAAGCATTGTTTGCTGTTTTTTAAGCAAAGAAGAAACCACTACAGACAAGGAGCTCATACTTACTAGATTTGTGGATAAGATGGGGGTAAAAACAGACAGGGCATATGAAAATGGAGGTTACACGCTACGGACCGGTTGTGAAACAGTCTTCTGCAACTTCGAAAACCTTGTTTCACGCAAGGAGACTACGATAGATGTGGATTTGACCAAAAGTTTTGATATATCACTGTTTTCCCACATAATTAACTCAGAGAAAAGGGACCAAAGTCTGAAAGATTTAGCTTTTGATTATGTAGGAAAAGTTTTTAGAGAGAAGATATCTCCACTAGAGATCTCTACTGTGCTAGATACTGTTGAAGAGATAAAAAATGCACAAATTAATAAGGCAAATGAGATAGAGTTGTACGAATACACTTTGGAGAGTATAAAGAAATATCTGTTGGTTAGATCTGAATATTTGCTTAATGTGCTAAGGAAAATTGAGATGCCCGTTGCCTTAGTTCTGTCTAAAATGGAAGAGAAAGGCATAAAGGTAGACATTAAATATCTAGAAGGATTAAATGAAGAATTGGCTAATAAATTAGAGAAAACAAAAGAAGAAATATTTGCTAGCGTAGGACATGAATTCAATATTAATTCACCAAAACAACTTTCGGATGTCCTTTACAACGAACTAGGACTTCCATCTAAGAATGGATTCTCTACAAGGGAAGACATTTTAGTTTCCCTGTCTGGAGCACATCCATGTGTTGAAAAGCTTCTGGAATTTAGAGAATTAAGCAAAATATATGGGACATACACCTCTCCAATGCTTGCTATGGCAAAGGATTCTGATGACCAATCCATACATACAGATTTTAAACAAACAGGAACTACCTCAGGTAGATTCTCCTCTGTCAATCCAAATATGCAAAATCTTCCTGCACAGGGTGAATGGTCAGAGAAGTTAAGAAAAGCCTTTGTAGCAAGAGAAGGATTTAAGCTTGTGGGTATGGATTACGCCCAGATTGAACTTAGAATTATGGCAGATATGTCTAGGGATAACCTTTTAATTAAGGACTTTAACGATGGATTAGACATACATACAGCAACAGCAGCAAGAATTTTGGAAAAAGAGATAGAAGATGTAACAAAGAAGGAAAGAAGTATTGGTAAAACTGTTAATTTTGCAATTCTTTTTGGACAAACACCGTTCGGTCTTAGTAGCCTACTGAAGATAGATAGCAAAGTGGCATTGGAATATATCCAAAACTACTTCGAACACTACCTCGGAGTGGAGGAATATATCAGAACATTGGAAAGAGAAGCCTACAAAAAGGGTTATGTACAAACAATGTTTGGGACTACAAGAATGATTGGTGGAATTAGATCAAAAAATATCCGAATGAACAAGGCAGCTAAAAGAGAAGCTGTAAATATGCCAATCCAAGGAAGCGAGGCAGATATTATGAAGCTTGGGATGGTTAAGTTGGACGAACTAATATCCAAAGAATTCAATGATGATGCCTATATCTTGCTTCAAGTCCATGATGAACTAGTGTTTGAAGTAGTTAAGGGCAGGGTGGAAGAATTTGAGAAAAAGGCTGTAGATATACTAAAAAACATTGTAAATCTAGAAGTTCCATTGGATGTTCATGTCTCGCATGGAGACAATCTGGCTGAATTGAAATAGTTAACAAAGGACTTCCTTAAGGATATAATAGTAAATATGAAAAAAGATCAGGCAGTATTGAATACAATATTAGGACTTTCAGGTTTTGTAATAGGTGCGTTTTTGATAACAAATCTTGTTCGCAACTCGGGTAAAAAAACTAATACGAGTAAAAAAAATGTAGTAGGGAAAACAGAGAGTAAAAATATTGACGAATTTCTAAATGAAAGACAGAAGAAAGCTGTGGAGATTCTTTCGACAAAGGGTAGGGTTACAGTAAAGGAATTGGTTATCCATTTTCCTAAAGTTTCGACAAGAACCTTGAGGCGAGATATGGACGCACTGGCTAGGCGGGGATATGTGTCGCAGGAGGGCTCTACAAAATCTACGTATTACAGATATCTTTTAAAATAGCACCATGGGTATAACTTTTCACCATATAGCGACAAAATTCGAAGAATTAGAGAAGATTTCTTCTCGTAACGACATGTCTGTAATCATTTCAGAGTTGTTTTTGGGAATAGATACCGAAGAGAGGCAAATACTGTCATATATGTTGCAAGGAAGGGTTGCACCATTATTTGTAGTAAGTGAATTTAATCTTTCTGAAAAGAGCATATTCAAGCTTCTGGGCAATATTCTCTCTTCAAAAGGAGCTAAATATGATTTGGAAGGTAGAAGAATTAAGCTTGGAGATGTAGGTGAGGTTGTAAGAGAGGTAACTGAACAGTTGGGCTATGAATCAAAAGAACTGTCCTTGAGTGAAGTTTACGAATATATGTGGGAAATTATTCAAAGCTCCGGAACAGGTTCTGCTGAAAAGAAGGCAAATATAGTGGGAGAGCTTTTTAAAAAGATGTCTCCAATTGAAAGTAAGTATCTTGCAAGGATAATATGTGGTGAATTAAGACTCGGTATCAATGCAAAGAGTGTTTTAGATGCATTCTCAAATATTATGCAGGGAGACAAGGGAAAAAGAGAGCTCCTAGATCGAGTTTACGGCATTAATCCAGATTTGGGGTATGTTTCCACCATACTTGAATCTGAAAATAATGTATCAACTACAATTTCACCTGGAGTTCCGATCTTGCCAAGATTAGTCGAGAGAGTCGGGTCTTTTGAGGAAGTGTTTGAACGTTTTGAAGGAGAATTCCTTGTTCAACCAAAATATGATGGGTTACGATGTCAGATACATAAATATAGCGGAGTTGATGCTAAAGAAGATGGCTTGGTTTGGAGAAAACATTTGAAGAAAGATAGTACAGCAGGACTTTTTGGAGAAAATGGCTCTGTAAAAGAGGTTAGGTTATTTACTAGAAATTTGGAAGATGTTACCAAGATGTTCCCTGAGATAGTGGAGGAAGCAATGTCAATGAAAGCGGAGTCTTTTATACTGGATTCTGAAATATTGGGCTGGAATCATAAGAAGAATAAGTTTTTGTCATATCAAGAAACCATGCAGAGAAGACGAAAGTATGGGATAGGGGAGAAAGCTAAGGATATTCCTGTAAAGGCAATGGTTTTTGATGTGCTGTATTTGAACGGAAAAGATATATCCGAGCTTGATACAGATGTTAGAGTAAAAGTAATCAAAGAAATGATTCCCGATACCACCCGGGGTATAGGTCCATCTCCAACAGAAAGTGTTGAAGATATGAAAAGGCTCAAAGAGATATTTGATAGGAGGGTAGAAGAAGGCCTGGAAGGAATAATTGTGAAGCAAAAAAGTGGTAGATATCTTCCTGGAGTGCGAAATTATGAATGGATAAAGCTGAAAAAGTCTATGGAGAAAGGACTTGTTGATACGATAGATCTTGTGGCAGTAGGATATTATCACGGTTCCGGTAAAAGAGGAGCACTTGGAGTAGGAGCTGTTCTGGGGGCTATATATAATGAAGAAGATAATACTTACGAAGCAGTATGTAAGGTTGGTACAGGGTTTTCCGATGAATTACTGTTAAACATATCTGCGGAGTTTAAAGAGATATCTTTAGTTAAAAAGCCTGTGAATGTATTAGTAGAGGAAACTCTCCTTCCCGATGTTTGGATTGATCCAAAGATTGTTTTTTCTGTTGAATCTGATGAAATTACGAGGAACTTAAATGCAGATAAGAGTATTGCAGGAGGGCTTTCTTTAAGGTTTCCACGGTTGATAGAGTGGGGTCGTGACAAGACTGCCGAAGAGGCTACCTCTCTTGAAGAGTTGATGAGGCTTTTTTCTTTACAGAAAAAGAATAAATAGCCCTTGCATATGGAATAATGTTGTGTTAAAATCCTCTCACGAGTTTGGGATACTTAAGGAGATACAGGATTCCTCTTAGAGAATAGCTCTAACGAACATCCTGGTTCAATAGTCTGTTTCTTATCTTCGTTGTTATCTCTCTCAGCTCCTTAAAAGTTGAAGAGTGACAGGAAGTCTAAAACATAGACTTTCTAATTAGTGTGAGGGTCACACAATTCATTTAGTCAGATAAAATTTAAATCCAACAATAATGCTGGTTGGTCATATTACTTTGGTAATATGTTAGTCAAGCGTTTTTCAATGAGAGTTTGATCATAGCTCAGGATGAACGTTGGCTGTGTGCCTAAGGTATGCAAGTCGAACGATTCTTTATGAAATTTCTGAAACTTCGGTTGATGATTTTTCGCTTAGAATAGTGGCAAACGGGTGAGTAACATGTGGATAATCTGCCTCAAAGTCGTGAACAGCTCGCCGAAAGGCGGGGTAATACTCGATAGTCTTGTTCTTTCATAATGTTTGAACAAGTAAAGCTCAGGCGCTTTGAGATGAGTCCGCATCCTATCAGCTTGTTGGTGAGGTAAAAGCTCACCAAGGCTAAGACGGGTAGCTGGCGTGAGAGCGCGGTCAGCCACCATGGAACTGAGACACGGTCCATACTCCTACGGGAGGCAGCAATTAGGAATCTTGCACAATGGGGGCAACCCTGATGCAGCGACACAGCGTGGAGGATGAAGGTCTTCGGATTGTAAACTCCTTTTATATGGGACGAATAGATGACGGTACCATATGAATAAGTACCTGCTAACTACGTGCCAGAAGCATCGGTGATGCGTAGGGTACGAACGTTATCCGGATTAATTGGGCGTATAGAGAAGCGTAGGCGTTTTTGTTAGTCTTTAGTTAAATACCACGGCCTAACCGTGGGAAAGCTATAGATACTGCAGAAATTGAGACAGGAATGGGCGAATGGAATTCCCAGTGGAGCAGTGAAATGCGTTGATATTGGGAGGAACATCAGTGGCGAAGGCGATTCGCTGGTCCTTGTCTGACGCTAAGGCTCGAAAGCGTGGGTAGCAAAACGGATTAGATACCCGTGTAGTCAACGCCGTAAACAATGGATGCTAGGTGTTTGGTACAACTACCTAATCCTTCGGGATTGGATGGAAGTATTGAGTGCCGCAGCTAACGCGTTAAGCATCCCGCCTGGGAAGTACGGCCGCAAGGCTAAAACTCAAATGAATTGGCGGGGACCCGCACAAGCGGAGGAGCGCGTGGTTTAATTCGACGGCAATCGAAGAACCTTACCAGGGTTTGAAATGTATCTGCATGCCCCTAGAAATAGGGGAGGCTTTCGAAGGTGATACACAGGTGCTGCATGGCCGTCGTCAGCTCGTGTCGTGAGATGTTGGGTTAAGTCCCGAAACGAGCGCAACCCCTATCCTATGTTACAAGTGTCTTAGGAAACTGCCTCGGTAAAACGGGGAGGAAGGTGGGGATGACGTCTGGTCCGCATAGCCCTTATGTCCTGGGCGACACACGCGCTACAATGGCCGATACAATGGGAAGCCAAATCGTAAGATGGAGCAAATCCTATAAAGTCGGTCTCAGTTCGGATTGAGGTCTGAAACTCGACCTCATGAAGTTGGATTCGCTAGTAATCGTGGATCAGCCATGCCACGGTGAATACGTTCTCGGGTCTTGCACACACCGCCCGTCAAGCCATGGAAGTAGGTGATACCCGAAGGTGTTCCGCTCCTTGTGAGTGGGATGACGAAGGTAACGCTTATGACTGGGGTTAAGTCGTAACAAGGTAGCCGTAGGGGAATCTGCGGCTGAATTACCTCCTTTCTAAGGAGTAACCAAGACTTTCCTGTCACTTTTTAGCTTTTAAGAGAGCTAGCTCTTTATATATATGTACCAAAATCAATGGGCGTATAGCTCAGCTGGTTAGAGCACAGTCCTGATAAGACTGAGGTCCCAAGTTCGATCCTTGGTGCGCCCACCAGAAATAAGGTAGGGGGCCTGTAGTTCAGCTGGCTAGAACGCTTCATTTGCAATGAAGAGGTCAAGGGTTCGACTCCCTTCAGGTCCATAAATAGATAACAAAGAAAGAAGAGAAATCTTTAATCTTTGAATTAGTATGAACCAACTATTGTGCATACTTGTGTTGTTGAGGTAGGTCCAATGTTTTTTACAACAGAGTTCACAATATTTGTAGTTGCACATTTAAAACTGAATAGAAAGTAATTTCAATATAAGCGAAAAAAGGGCATACGGTGAATGCCTTGGCGCAAAAGACCGATGAAGGACGTAGTAGGCTGCGATAAGCCTCGGGTAGCTGTCAAACAAGCTCTGATCCGAGGATTTCCGAATGGGATAACCCAGCTGGATTTAAATCCAGTTATCTTACAGTAAATTCATAGCTGTACAGAAGGTAACGCAGAGAAGTGAAACCTCTCAGTATCTGCAGGAAAAAAGAACAAGAGTTTATTCCCTTAGTAGTGGCGAGCGAAAAGGGAGGAGCCTAAACTCATATCGTGTAAGAAGGATCTGAATTGAGAGTCGCGTTGCGACAATTGAGGAAGTGAATTCGTAGATTGCTGTTCGTGCGGTATGGGTGTTGTAAGGATTAGTTGAGTTGTCAGCAAACAACTCGGGGAGTTACAAAATATTATCTTAACAGAAAATACCTGGAAAGGTATGCCATAGGGAGTGAAAGCCTCGTATGTGAAAAGATAGTATCTTCCTTCTAATCCCTTAAGTACCACGGGACACGTGAGATCTTGTGGGAATCGGCCAATACCACTTGGCAAGGCTAAATATCTTTTGCGACCGATAGTGGACTAGTTCCGTGAGGGAAAGGTGAAAAGTACCCCTGTTAGGGGAGTGAAATAGTTACTGAAACCGTATGCTTACAAACAGTCGGAGCCGGTATATCCGGTGACGGCGTGCCTATTGAAGAATGACCCAGTGAGTTCGTTGTGTGCGGCAAGGTTAACCATGTTTATTGGGGAGCCGAAGCGAAAGCGAGTCTGAATAGGGCGAGTTTAGTCGCATGCACGAGACCCGAAACCAAGTGATCTAACCATGAGCAGGGTGAAGTTCTAAGAAATTAGAATGGAGGTCCGAACTCTTTAATGTTACAAAATTATGAGACGACTTGTGGTTAGTGGTAATATGCCAATCGAACTTGGTGATAGCTGGTTCTCCCCGAAATAGCTTTAGGGCTAGCGTTGTAATTTAAATCTTGGGGGTAGAGCACTGATTGGATCTGAGGCTCGAAAGAGTACTCAATCCAGTCAAACTCCAAATACCGAGATGTACATTATGGCAGTTAGAGTCAGGGAGCTAAGTTCCTGTGCTCAAGAGGGAAACAGCCCAGATCGTCAGATAAGGACCCTAAATTTTACCTGAGTGAGAAAGGAAGTGGATTTTCTCAGACAGCTAGGAGGTTGGCTCAGAGGCAGCCATCCTTTAAAAAGTGCGTAAAAGCTTACTAGTCAAGAGATTCTGCACTTAAAATTTAACGGGACTGAAGGTAAATTCCGAAGCTGCGAGTTTATTTTGTCCTTCGGGACATAATGGGCGGTAGGGGAGCGTTCTATACATGACCAGTTTAGCAACTGGTAATTAGCTGTGAAGGTGACCCGGAAGGAGTTGCTGGAGCGTATAGAAGTGAGAATGCTGGGATGAGTAACGTAAAGCGGGTGAAAACCCCGCTCGCCGAATGTCTAAGGTTTCCATGGCTATGGCAGTCATCCATGGGTTAGTCGGTCCTAAGTAGAGGCTGAAAAGCGTATACGATGGACAACAGGTTAATATTCCTGTACTGCTGATACTTTCGATGGAGATAGAGGATTGAAAAGGCAAGCCCCTTATTGGATTGGGGTGCAAGCAACAAGAGAGTCTTCCTAGGTAAATCCGGGAAGGCGTTTCCACTTCGGTGGATGGACGCGAGTTGTGATGCAAAGGTGACCCTCGGGAATCCGATTTGTCATATTAATCTTCCAGGAAAAACTTCTAGATTTATGTACGCAAGTACATATATTAGTATCAGTAACCGTACTGCAAACCGACACTGGTAGACTGGTGTAAATGCACCAAGGCGTACGAGTTATGCGTCGTTAAGGAACTCGGCAAATTAACCCCGTAAGTTCGCAATAAGGGGGACTCTCCATTATGAGTAATTTTTATTTGTAGTGATGAGAGTGGCACAGAATAGGGAGGAGCGACTAGTTACCAAAACTACAGGCGCTTGCAAATTCGTAAGAAGATGTATAAGTGCTGACGCCTGCCCAATGCCAGAAGGTTAAGGTTTTGCGTTAACTTCCTACTGGGTGCACTTCGGTGCCCTAGTGGTGGTGAAGCGTGAAGCTGAAGCCCTGGTCAATGGCGGCTGTAACTATGGAACCTAGTAAAACTAGGAATTGTAGTTGTAAAATTTGGCTAATTGCTGGAACATCTGAGAATCTCTAATTACTAATCAATACTCTAAATTGTAAGAAATTTATAAGTATTGGGAGTGATAATATTAGAGTGCAGAAAATCAGCAGGAAAGATCCAAAATCTAGTTTTAATATCTCTAACGAAGACGCTTTTTATATTGTAGGCTTTGTCGATGGAGAAGGAAGTTTTAATATTTCTTTCAAGATAAGAAAAGATTACATTCATAAGATACAAGTTTATCCTAGTTTTAATATCTCTCAAAAGGAGAAACGAATTCTAGGGTGGATACACGAAATTCTTGATTGCGGAACAATTCGCAATAGAGGAGATGGTGTGTACTATTATGAAGTCCATAGTCTTAAAGATCTTGTTGAAAAGGTTATTCCCTTTTTCCAGAAATATAAGTTGAAAACAAAGAAAAGAAAGAGTTTCTTAGTATTTACTAAAATAGTCATGTTCATATATCTTAAAAAGGAATTATCCTTTGAAGATATACAAAAGATTTATCTTTTGAGAGAACAGATTAGAGTGGGTAGAAAAAGGAAATATTCGTTAATAGATTTAAGAAGAATTTGGAAATCCTCAGAGACTATACGCCAAACTGAGTTACATAAGTAACTTTGATGATATAGTCCGACCTGCATAGCGATATGCAGAGGTATATAGAAATATATATCCGCTTTTAGATATTTTCTAAAAGTTGTAACAGAAGTGAACGGTGGTAGATATATATCTACTGAGGTATCTTTTGATACTTCGGTTTGCTATCAGATATAGGGCCGTTGTAAAATCTAGCTATATGCTGGAACATCCTAAACAACATAAGTACTTAAATAGTAACAATCTTATGTCTTTGGACAATCAGCAGGAAAGGCTTGTAACTTCTAGTTCTGCTTTTACTAATGAATTGAAATGGTTTCTCTCCGGATTTATAGATGGAGAGGGAAGCTTTTGTCTTAATATCAAAAATAGACAAGATGTTAAATATGGTTTGAGAATAGAACCAGCCTTTTATGTTTATCAACATGAAAAGGGCATCGAAATATTGGAGATGATAAGACAGATGTTTGGATGTGGAAGTATTCACAGAAAAACATCTCCGTATAATGTATTTACATATCAGATTTCTGGTATTAAACCTTGTTATACTAAAGTAATCCCTTTCTTTAAGAAATATCCTTTGATTGTAAAATCAAAGGCCTTCAATATATTTGAAGAAGGAGTTTCTTTTATGAATTCAAAGCAACATCTAACAAGAAATGGAATGATCCATTTGGTAGATTTAGCATATGAGATTAATCAGCAAGGAAAAGGTAAAAAGTGGAGCAAAGAGAATATAGTTACAAGAATCCTCAGAGGCTAAACGCTAGACACAACTGTAGTTGTGAAGATATAGTCCGACCTCTACAGCAATGTAGAGAGATGCACGAAGGTGCGTCCACCTAATAATATATATTAGGTCATCTAGTATATTAATATGACTAGATATAAGTAACAGGAATGCCTAAGGTAGCGTAATACCTCGTCACTTAATTAGTGACTTGCATGAAAGGCGTAACGACTCTTCCTCTGTCTCGACGGCGCGCTCGGTGAAATTGAAATGGCTGTGAAGATGCGGCCTACCTATACCAGGACAAAAAGACCCCGTGGAGCTTTACTGCAACTTTGCATTGGAATAAAGATTCGAATGAAGAGAATAGGTGGGAGACTTTGAAGTCATCTCGTCAGGGATGGCGGAGTCGTCAGTGTAATACCACTCTTTTGTGTTTTTGTTTCTAACTGTTTCCATTATCTGGAAACTCGACAGTGCATGGTGGGCAGTTTGACTGGGGCGGTTGCTTGCTAAAGAGTACCGCAAGCGCACTAAGGTCTCCTCAACCCGGATGGAAATCGGGTGAAGAGTGCATAAGCATAAGGAGGCTTTACTGTGAG
>JAKPKF010000092.1 GCA_029553845.1 bacterium
TACCAGACAGCTACAACAACATCTGTAGAAGTATCACTTCCCGGAATTACATCTATAGAAACCCACTTACCTGCCTCATTTCCAGTATCTATAGATGTTTTTGCATCTTTACCGGCAATTATGCTGTAATCGCTATATGCCGCATCAAAAGCATGTTTATTATCTCTGTAAGATCCTTCGGTTCCATTTCCGATATCAGCTGTACCATGTTGGTCTTGAAACTGACCAAAATTTCCGTTTGTATTGTGAGTTTCTCCCCATTGGGTTGGTACATTATTTGGAATAAATGTTCCATACCGGAAACGTATTTGCTTTTGAAACTTGTCATAATATGCAAGATATACTGATGTTTCAGCATTTGTTCCCGTCTCATTTCCATGTACTGCAGTTGCGAGGGACGGTGAATTAAACCGCCGAGTATCCATAATATAGTCATCTGTTAGCTGTGTTCCCTGAACATAAGTATTTTTCATAATACCTATACTTTCAAGACGTAATTTATGGTATCCCCAATAATTATCATTCATATCAGTAGTATTGCAGATGTCCCATCGACTTGAAATAAATGTAAAACGGCCAGACAATGTATAAGCTTCATTTGGATACGTATCAAGTCCTGTTGTAATACCATAGCTATTTCCTTGACTGTCATATGCAAATGCAACATTATTAAAGTCTGCGTAATTCTTCTGCCAGTATTGATATGAAGTTGAACTTGTTGACGCAGGTGCCATACTGAAATATTCAGCTCCATTAGTAAACGCAAATCTCATGGAGTCATTTGCAGTATTTGTATCTGCAGGAATTATTTTCATAATTGGTTCTGTAAGCGTACCACTGTGAGACCGTGCAGAATTTTGAATGCCCCATATATCAAAAATAACATCATCTGTTAGCTTCTTATTGTTTGTATTATTTGGTTGTCTATTATACATTTCTTCAACATCATCTCCAGTATACATCCCCTTAGCGTCATTTCCATTTTTATTGTTTAGTGTTTCTATTCCATTAACAATATAGGAATATTCACCAGAAGAAGATACAGATGACATTGCAAGAGAAATATCTGCATTATTAGCTTTTAAATTGAATCCTTTTAATGTTACAGTTTCATCAGAACGGACAACATAATGTCCAAGCGCTGTTCTTGAATATGTTGAAGGAGAATTTTTGTTAAGTTTATTTAATCCTGTCGTTATCCCACTTATATAAGGAACAACATCAACCCTATAAAGAGGTTTGTTGTAAACAGCATGTCCGTCATCAAATGTGCCAGAGTTTGATGTAGCAGACGCATTTGGAGTTCTATCTTCTGCTAATACTTGAATCTTCACATCAGCTTTCGCAATGCCGGTAACTTTTGAAGAGTCCCAATCAAGCTGCCATGTTACATGATGTCCGCTTTGATTCAAGTAATCTGGTGTTATAGTAAACTTCCAACCATTTGTTGCCCACTGGTCATTAGCTGTCCAAGTTCCTGTTGCACTATCAAAAGAGGCTACTTTGTAATATGTAGTACTGTTGAAAGTCTTATTTCCAGTATTTCCTGTAAATGCGAACCCATCTATACTCATATAAATAGCAGTTAATCGCTGATCATCATAAGCAGAACCTCTAACACTTATCTTTCCTGAAACTTTAGGGTCAGTATCAAAGATACCAGTTGTACCATTAAATGTTACACTTGGCAAATCATCTTCTAATTCTATGTGTCCGTTATCTTTGCTATTATCATACAAAGAATTTTCTGTTGTACTTGTCCAATAGAAAGGTCGTATTGCAACAACAGGAGGAACTGTGTCGATTACATCAACTTTAGCTGGTGCATTGAGAAGTGCCCATTGACTGTTTGTTCCTTGAGTTGTTTCTTCTGTTTGATCCCAGAAAGTAAAGGAAAAAAGTTTTACTCTATCATTCATAGCTGTCAAACTACTAACATCTATAAGGACACCCTTGAGTGTACCTATAGTACCGCCAACGTTAACGTCACTCAGAGCTGCTGTTGTACCTGTTATTGCACTTGTAGGATATCCGCTTACCCAAGCGTCCTCTGGATCACCATTGGTTGTCCATATAGAGCCTAAGTCGCCATTTCCACCGACAAATTCGGTAAA
>JAKPKF010000106.1 GCA_029553845.1 bacterium
GACTGGCTATTCTATTACGTGGGTTGAAAACGGAGGAACACCAGAGCAAACAGATTTAACAAATCAAAATTATTTGCCTAGCGTATTGCCAGCGCTAATCAAAACGGGTTATGTATTTAAGGGCTGGTTTACAAACGAAGCCCTTACTATTGCAGCAGCGCCAAGTGCACTAATCGGTGAGAATACAACCTTATATGCTAAGTTTGAGGTGCAAGCAACACCTAAAAAAGGTTATATCAGGGTTGAGCCAATTGACACAGGATTAAGCGCAACTTCTAAAAAACCTTTACAAAACAAAGCAATTTACAGGGAATTAAATCTTAAAGTTGACAAAGTTGCTAATAAATCTCTTGTGTTAGATACAGAAATTGCACACCTAGTTGCACTTGACACGCAAGCAGAACTTGATATAAAGTTTGGCGCTAAAGAAAATATCGCTAATAAAGGCGTTGCTAATGGCTACGCACCTCTTAACGCTAGTGGTATTGTAGATCCTATATATGTGCCAGGTGCTTATACTGATTATGTTGAGTATGCTACATATGCCAATTTACCAGCAACAGGAGTAGAGGGAACTTTATACGTAGTAATAGCCGATGAAACAAGTGGTGGAAATACTTCAACCTATCGATGGACTGGTAGTGTATATGTTAATGTTACTGACAAATTATCAGCAAGTGAAGTTAAAGTGCTATACGAAAGCAATGCTAATACAAACGCATACACTGATGATGAAAAGACAAAACTTACAGGTATTGAAGCATTGGCAGAAGTAAATATTGTTGAGGGTGTAAAAGTAGATAATGTATTACTAACACCCGACGTTGATAGAATTGTTAATGTAGATTTAAGTGGCAAAGTTGATAAAGTAGAGGGCAAAGTCTTATCTACCAACGACTACACTGATGAAGAAAAGGCAAAACTTACAGATATTGAAGATCGTATCGACGTTATTGAATCCAAAATAGATGTTATTGGTTTAGATTATAAAGAATATGGTGTGCGTGAAGTTGTCGGGCAATCCGCAAGTGAGTTTGAACGTGTAACACGCTTTGGGGGGGAAATCAAGTTAGGTAGTGCAACAGGATTGGTTGCTAATGTTGCCATTGATGACGCTGACGCTACAAACTCATTCGACTACATTCCAATATTCAAACGTGAGAAAGTCAGTGTTGACGCAACTGATTTATCAAGTAATACCGTATCAAATACATTTGTAAAAGTTCCAAAATATTATATTAAGGAAGAATGGACGACAGAGGGTGGAACAGATTATCATTACATCTTCATGAGCCAATTCAAACATGAAGGTTACCGCCTGCCTTTACCATTTAAGAAACCAGACGGAAGCGAACGAGACTACGCATATATGGGAGCATACGAAGCCTATTTAGACGGAAATAATAAACTGCGTTCACTCACGGGTCAAATCCCTAAAGT
>JAKPKF010000127.1 GCA_029553845.1 bacterium
AAGTTACTGTAGTATCGTTGTCAGGACGAGTGAACTTACCATCATTTGTTAAGATATAATTCTTATTAGTAGTCCAGTTGTAAGCAACGCCATCGTAGCTTGGAGGTAATTGAATGTCAGCTGAAATCTTATCTGTTCCAACACCAGCAGTGATGTTAGAGAATAATTTTGTAGCAACTTCAATTGCAGCATCTACTTTTGCGAAGTCATTTCCTTCAATTTCTTTAACAAGCTTTAAGTTAACAGTATTACTTAGTGTAACATCACCGAAAGTAATTGTATAGTTAACTGTATAAGATACGCTTGTTGCTTCGCCTAAATCAGGCATAACGAATGATTCGATTACATCGCCATCAACATCGTATACAACTTTTACATTGCCATTCCATGGTTGTGGAAGAGCAAAGTCGTCAGCGATATATCCGCTTAATAAATTAGCGATATATGCAACTTCTCTTGTAGCGATATCGAAAGCAGCACCTGTTTCAGAAACTGTAACTTCTGTTTTAGCAGTAGTAGCAGCCTTTAAAACTGATGTAGCAGTAATTTCAACTTTACCAGGACGAACACCTGTAACAACGCCATCAGCGTCTACAGTAGCGATTGATGGATCGCTTGAACTCCATGTAAATAATTTTGCGGCAGTTGCAGGAGCAACTTCCATTTCAGCAGCTAGATTAAAAGTTTCAGAAACTTTTACATCATCACCAAATAAAATAATACTAGTTGGTGCTACAAAATCTTGTTTGCACTCAGGAACTTCTGGACACTCTTCAGGTTCAGGGCATTCCTCACATTCCTCAGGTTCAGGACATTCTTCAGCAGGATACAACGCTTCGCATTCAGCTTGAGTTGGATCTGCAGGTTCTTCACATGGGAATAATTCGTTACATTCAGATTCTGTAGGGTCTTCACATTCTGGGCATTCAGTTGTGCATCCTGCCAATAAGAATAGACCGAAGACTAGTACAAGGGCGATAGCCCATCTTCTAATGTTTTTTAACATAATCTTTTTCTCTTTTCCTTTCTTAAGATTAAAAGTTGTCTCTCTTTAGAGAGATACATATATATTATATAGAACAACGCTTTCAAAGTCAACCTTTTTTTAAAAAAAACTATAAAAATTTACATCTTTTTTAGAGATTTTTACATCTTTATAGTTTTTATTAGATTTAATTGATTATTTTGTTAGGGTTTAAAATGTTTTTTGGATCAAATACTTGCTTGATTCCTTTCATTAAATCTACCTGTGTTGGTCCTAATATCTCAGCCAAATATTTTTTCTTCGCATAGCCAATTCCATGTTCTCCTGAAACAAGTCCTCCAATCTCTTTGGCTTTCTTATACATTTCATCAAAAACCTCAGACAATAGATTAGGCCATTTTGTTTTATCCAAATCATCACGGCATATATAGATATGAAGATTACCATCACCTGCATGGCCAAAGCTAGGGATTCTCACCTGATATTTTTTCGCAAGTTCATAGGTAAAGTTGATGTATTCACTTACTTTTGCACGGGGAACAACAACATCGCATTCATCCATTTCTGTTGTTGAAGCCTTGATTGCTTCTAAGAATGCACCTCTAGCTTTCCAAACTTCATCTTTTCTTTCTGTTGTATCAACAATTAAAACATCTAAAGCCCCTAATTCATTCAAGCATAAATTCGCTGCTTGTTTATATTTGCTTTCGATTTCTTCGTTTGTTGCTCCATCAAAGGTTAGTAATATGTATGCCGAATTTTCACTATCTGGGAATTTTCTACCCAAGAACGTTTCAGAGAACTTAATTGTTTCTCTTCCAAAAAACTCAATTGCAGTTGGATCTGTTTTTGACTGTAATATGTGAGGAACATTTTCTATTCCTTTTTTCAAGGTTTCAAAGGGAACTAATAAACTAAGGGTTTTAGTAGGTAGCGGAATCAATTTTAAATATGCTTTTGTAATAATCGCTAATGTTCCTTCGCTACCAATAATCAGGTTCTTTAACGAATATCCTGTTGTATCTTTTACTACTTTTCGACCAAATTCTGTTACTTCACCATTAGGTAAGACTACTTCTATCGCTCT
>JAKPKF010000128.1 GCA_029553845.1 bacterium
TCTTTACTTATTTAGACGAGGAAGACATTGGAAACTTCAAGGCTCCTTCTCCAAAACGAGAATCTGAGATAGTATCGGATATGCAGAGATATCACGAGAGTAAAGTTAATGACGTGAACTTACCTTTCAATACTGATTACAAAGATCTCGCTTCTTGGAAAAGAGTTAAGGTGATGAGTCGTTCTGACTTAAGAAAAGAGTATCTTCAGTCAATCAATCAAGCTTTGAGAATCGACCCAGGTAAGATAAACCACATTGCAGTAAACAGACTTATCCGCTTTATTCGTGATGATCCTGATAATGAGAAATTCGCTTGTTGGTTGATCTCAGGGATAGTCACTTCACCTATGATATCAAAATCAAAGAGGAAAAAATACCTTAGGAAAGCTCTGAATCTTATGCTGTCCAAGGAGGTAACATCTTACGCAATCTTCAGAATTCTATATTTTCTTTCATATCAAAGTAAATATCCTAGTTTCGACTACTCTGTAGTGAATAGCAGTTTCAGTTTGGAGCTGAAGAGTGATTTCGAAAAGCTGATGAAATTCTGCATAAAAAACGATCGTTTGATCCTCAACTTAATCGGCCTCTTCGCATTGAAATCATACAACGACAATCACTCAAAAGATATGCATATTAGAATCAGATTGAAGAGGAATCAACAGGGAAACTCGATTTGGGAAGACCATCTCCACCTAGTTAAAAGAATACCGAAAGTGATTCAAAGAAAATCTGATGTGTCTGAGCTTCAGGGCATCATAGACACGAAAGAAGTTCTTGATGTAGATTTGAAAGAAATGGGTGTGATCAGCGGCGATGTTATCGAATTTGTAAATAGCTAACCTATGTTTGAATACGAAAACAACTCGTTCAATTGCCATCCTAATCTATACGAATATATCAGATGAGGCAACATGTGCAAACATCTGATAGAACCTCGGTGTATAAATTGCCTAACCTCGTTCTTATGCAATTTTCCTGTCACAATTTGCATTTTTCGGTGATCTAATTTGCAGTTATCCTGTCAGTAACTACTTAAAAGGGTCTTGGAAAGGATGAGTAAGGATGAGCAACGATGCGACAGTTTGCAGTTTTCGCTGCACAATTTGCAGATTTCGTTGTCACTTCATACCCCACCACTAATAAGATATAGGATTCTTCTAACTTCGGCTACCAGTTCATCTGGTAAAAGAGGTTTACTAAGCAATCTATCTACTTTTGCCTCTGTAGCGCGTTGCTGAACTCCGTGATCACTGAAACCGGTATAGAGGA
>JAKPKF010000137.1 GCA_029553845.1 bacterium
TACAGTACCACCACCAACATCAACTGTACCTGACGCTATGTACTTACTGTTCTTGGGTGAATTTGCCGAAGAACTATCAGTACCACTTGAACTTCTAACGTGAGTTCCTCCGTTGTATGCACCTACAGTAATAGGATTGTCAAACGTACCATCTGAGAACTGAATCAAATCAGTTGCTCCTATGGTTGTCGCAGTTGTCCCCTGTAAGTACCATGTTTGTGTTAACATTTTGTAATAAATAAAAATTAAATAACTATATATTATACACTAGTGTCTATCCATAAATCATTTAGAGAAGGATTGCTAGGGGCAGTATCTTGAATATAGATTGGTACATGGATCAAAGTGTCTGCAATATGCTCTGTAACAGTTTGGCTTGTACCTCCTCCCATTCCTGTAAAGGTAACAGAACCCATTTCCCTAGCCAAGTTCTTAATCGCTTTAGCGTCTAACCTCTCATTCCCCCTCAAAGAAGACAACTTATCTCTTATCTCGTAAGGGGTGTCTGGAGAACCATCTTCACCTTTATCTCCCTTTGGTCCTCTTATTGACTTTCCGTTCTCTCCTGGCTCACCCTTTAATCCTCTTGGTCCTCTCGGTCCAATTGGTCCTCTCGGTCCAACAATAGACTTTCCGTCTTTTCCATCAAAGTAATCTTTCCCTTTAACTGGTGTTACTTCTTTCTTAATCTCTTTAATCTCCTCTGGTGTGTAATAATCCTTTCCCTTTACTGGAGTATAGCCGTCTTCTCCATCCTTACCCTTGATTTTTTCTAATGACTTCTCTATCTCTTCTTTAATCTCCTCTTTTCTCTTTTTCCTATTAGCAAGTGCTAACTTTGTTCTAACTCGCCTGAGTATTATCTCCGTGTTATCTTCCATTATCTTATATGCTTGAAGTTAAAGTATCTAACTCCCTAGTAAGTAAAGCATTGTCTATTTCCTTCTTGACTCTTAACTCTCTTTCCTTGTTAAGCATTTCCTCTTTTGCTTTTACTTCCTTTTGTGCGTCTGCTCCCAACTTCTCTCTTTCAATATTAAGTCTTGCTTCTATATCATCTCCTTCTATCTTAGCCCATACCTCTTCAAACTTGTCTCCATCTCCTAGTATGTCCATTAGTCTTTCAAGGGCATAATCTTTAGGAAACACCTGTGCTTGATTTCCTCTTATCAACAAATCGGCTTGTTCTTCTTTACTCATTGCAAACATTTCTGCCCACTCTATGTGTGTCTTATCTTCCATTTCTGGATTACCTGTATACATAACAACATATCTTTGTATTGCTTTCTCTATATTGGCTCTCTTCTCATCAACTCTTCGCTTCAAACTCTCCATCAT
>JAKPKF010000149.1 GCA_029553845.1 bacterium
ACTTTACCTTTTACATTAGGAACATTAAATGTTGTTGAACCATCTCCTGTTCCATAAGTTGTCCCTATTGCAGTAAACAAATCTGCATAAGTTGTTCTACTTACTGCACTACCATCACAAAGTAAGTATCCTGTTGGGGCAGAAGAACCACCAAACATAGTAATTGTTCCAGCAGGAATTACATGACGAACCTTATAGTCTAGCGAACTTGTGTCTGTACTACTGTCTATACCCACTTTATTCTCTAAGTTGTTTATGTGTTTAGCCAATACATCGGTTACATTGTCTACTGCGTTTGTCTTTGCTGTTGGAAAATCTGCCATTATATTAAAGTAATAAGTTAATTTTTGTTGGACACTACATTAACCCACGATTTGTCATTATCCCGTTCTGAGACATAGACTTGTACCTTAAACTTAGGGTATATTGCCTCCATACAGGTATAGTGTTCATAGTTTTGTCCAGTTCCCAAAACATCTCCAGAAAATAATCTGAAGCAATTATATCCAATAGGAATCTCCCCATTGAACTTATTTTTCTCATTTGGTAAATGGTAGTGTCTATTGCCTACCTTAGTTTTACAATAAAGAGACATGGATGTAATCTTTAATCCATTGTCTTTTAGATATTTTTGAAGTTTCCACCAGGGAGAATCTTCTCCTGCCACTTTAGACAGAATACCTTTTCCCTCTGTTAAATTCTCTCCGTTGGAAAGCCCAACAACAAATTTTACTTTTTCTTCTGGTATCATAACCTCTCCTCAGATGTTATAAATTAAATTGTGATGCTACTGATATGTGAAACTAAATTTGACTTTGTTCGCACTCTGTGTTCCAACTGCACTAGGACTTACACTCATTAAGACATAGAAGTCGTGTGAAGTTGCTCCTGTTGTCTTATCACCTAAAGTCAAAGCACTACCACTACCATCTGCGTTTACCCACGCACTATCTCCTTGCTCTGCTAGGTAAACATCTAGGTTTGTTGGTGCTGTCGCTTCTGTTGTCCCATTGTAAGCAAACATCTTAACATTTGTTATTGTTATGTTTGAATCGTAGGAAACATTAATCTTGAGTGGGCAGTTTGCAGTAGTTACTGAACTAAGTGATACAGTACCACCACCAACATCAACTGTACCTGACGCTATGTACTTACTGTTCTTGGGTGAATTTGCCGAAGAACTATCAGTACCACTTGAACTTCTAACGTGAGTTCCTCCGTTGTATGCACCTACAGTAATAGGATTGTC
>JAKPKF010000155.1 GCA_029553845.1 bacterium
TACGGTTATGCACGAAAACGGACAAACTTTGAATGAGGAAATAGACCGCGGACAAATTGAAGGTGCCATAATGCAAGGCATTGGTTGGTGCACAATGGAAGATCTGAAATGGAATGAAAAAGGGGTTTACCTAAGTGCCAACCCTTCCACTTACAAAATTCCCGGAATTCGCAATCTGCCAGAAGAACTGGTAATAGAAATGATACCCTCTGCTACTGAAGAGGCAAGTGTTTTTGGCTCCAAAGGAATTGGGGAACCACCTTTAATTTATGGGCTTTCTGTGTTTTTTGCTTTGCAGGCAGCGGTAAAAGAAGCAAAAAAAGATGCCGAACTGAGTTTTCCGGCTACTCCGGAATCTGTCTTGCAATGCCTGGATGGTTTATACCCGATAGATTAACCTCCTGGCCAACCTCAACAGTGTGTTTTTTTAACATTATTGCAAACCAGCATAAAGCAATAAACATAAAAAACGCATTTTAAGCTCTCTGGTAACTATCCTGCAGCTGCCTTAGTAAATTTGTATCTTACAATCTTGCTTTAATCGTCGCTATATATTCCTTCCAGAGCGGATAAGAAAAGCTCTCTGCATATTTCTCCACCACCGTCTTATCCACAGCAAGAATCCGCTGTTTATATTGTTCGGACAGGGCTTCCCATTCTTCTTCTATCTTTAACCGAGATACCACCTCAAACCCGTGTGCATCATCCCGTAAAGGTAAATAATCAAGAATGTCTTCATATTGTTGAACAATGCTTTCAGTAGCATACATTTTTTTCTCCTGTTGAGCCCCAAATGTTGGTGCAATTTTCAACTCGTTGTTTTTCATGCTGTTTGAGCACTTTTTATTGTTCTCGTTTCTCGTAATCTATGTTAGAATTTACTTAAAAATTCATTATCTTCATCTTGTTAATCCCAGTCAAGTTATTTTTCATCAATATTGGGGTGGCAAGGTAAAAAGTAACCCCCTTATTTTCTATCAGATGCATATATTTGTAAACCTCCATTTCAAGTATAACAGGAAAAGGGTTTATAAGTAAGAGTTCATTTTATTGGGTTTGATTTCTAATAAAATAATCGGGAAACCATAGTTTGACAAATGCAATTAAAGGTTATGTCTCAAAAGTTGGTATAAAATTGCTAACGCCAAATGAAGAATAAGGTTGAGCTGGATCACGCTCATTGTTTTGATGGTTTAAATAGATTGAAAGAACAAGGATAAGATCAGGATTCAACCAAATAGAAAGAAAGATAAGCAGGCAGAGTTAATCAAGCTATGCTAATTGCAAAGTGACAACGAAAACTGCAAACTGTGAAGGGAAAAACTGTATACTGTCACATCGTAGGACATCCTTGCACATCCTTTCCAAAGCACATTCAGGTAGTTTGTGACAAGAATTCTGTAAATACAATCACTGAAAATTGCAAATTCTGACAAAGTTTCTGCAAGAGCAAATTACTTCAGGAGAATCGAGGGAAATCCTTTTAGGTACTGGAATACTAAGTTTTATACCAAATGTTAGTTGTTGTAAACAAACCTTCAAGATTATTATTGTCATTTAACCAGTAGATTCCGTTTATCTTAAGCATGCCTGGAGATTTATTCGAGTGCGCTATTAATCTCTTCTCTCCAAAAAAAGACCATATGACTGTGTATCTTTTAGCATTAAGGTAACTAACTAAAGCAGCTTTATCAAACAACAAACCTGATAAATCCGAAGCACCGTAAATAGAAAGGGGCGAGGTTACCAGTTTATCATCCCAATAGAATCTGCCATCAATATACTTCTGGATGAGTCCAATATCTTTTACTAAGGTGGCGCAAGGGAGAGAGATTCCAATCCTTGATTGTTCATACGAACAATCTAACAAAAACTCGTTTGAATAACAATCATCAGTAATGAGCAGTGGTATATCGGGGCTTGTTTTTGAATCTTTATCGGTTACCCACTCGTCTTTTGTCCCTTTTGTACATTCATAAGCATATGAATAGGGATATTCGCCAATAAAAATGTTGTAAAAACTTCCAGATTCTGGCATCCAATTATCCTTCTGTCGCTTCTTTCTCCACCATGATGTAACTTTTGGAATATCAGATTTCATTATAAGGCAGCTCTTTAATAGAAACAGAATGTCCCTGGTTGGTTCATCATACTTTTCATTTTCGGGTGGTGTTGGCATCTGCCAATGTATATTTGCCTTTAATAATAACCACTTATTAAGATTGTCATCGATAACTTCAATAAGAGATAAAGGATCGGGGATGTCCCTCCTCATTCTAAGCCATTTTATATCATTCACTTGTTCATTCCATGTTTTAATAACACATTTCTCGGTTTTCCAATTCTTCAAGGGTATAGATTGATTAATGTATTCATCATTCTGAATTAACAGTGTTGGATCAATGTCTCTAATATATGGTTCCCAAGGACCTGAATAGTGATCCAGGGTATCAAACCAGTTATCATCCTTGTACTTAAAATTATCTGACAACATACCCATAAATTCGTGATATGCGATCCACTGGTACTTCTTTCCAATACGCTCAGCTTTATGCTCTGATCTACCAACCCCGCTATAACTATTAACATAAGCATCAAAGTGATTATGTATTGATGGATTATATCCTAACTCAATTACACGATTGAATATCCAACTTTGGGCGACAGATAAATCAAATGTTTCAAGCGGGTCGTTAATGCGATAGCCGTTCATTAGGCATGGCTGAAGAACCTGAGTGTATAGTTCATTCTGCTCAGCAGATAACGATGCAATAAAAGAGGATTTGAGAGACATAATCTCATTATCTATGTCAACTTCTGGCTTCTCCGAGCCAATTCTTTTCAACATTGTGAGTGATCTTATTGATATTAGAAACTCTAATTGATCCCATATTGCCTTTTGCTTTTTAGATAAGCCATTAACAAAGTCATCAAATAGCTGTTTTACAGATTTCGAGTTGTCGTTTATTCTTCTGCCTGTCCATGAACAACTACCGCTATTTGTCCCAATAACATACCGAGAGAAATCGCCATCGTCTATAACTGAATTCCAAATATCATTATATCCACGTTTTTCTCTTGTTAACTGAGTATAGTCATCAATATAATACTTTTCCCTGAGTTCATCTAAAGAAGGAATTTGTTTTGGCCAATCACTCTTGTATGGAGGATATATTAAGCATTGATCTATATTCTGGCATAGTCCTCTAGACAATGCTATTTCAATAATTCCTCTAGCATAGTCGCGAAGAAGTATATGTTTGGGTTGTTTTCTTTGCCTGAAGATCATTTTGTAGACATATATTGCGAGCTTTTCGAGATTAACATTGTCAATTGCATTATGAAGAACACAACTGTATGTGGCAGCATATAATCGCTCAATTACATAGATGTCGTCAATATGCTCAAAGTTCTTCAACAACTTAATTATCAATGATGGTCTGTATATAAAGAGAGATGCAAGGCCTTTTGTAGCTCGATCTCTAACAAAGCGGTTGGGGGTCGTTAGGAACCAAGACAATGTAATACCTATCAAAAATAGAGAGTTATCTGTAACAAATTTGGCTGCATTTTCAGTTCTTGCCCACTTCAATATCCTGTCTACAGAGCAATTCTCATTGTTCTGGTTATGTAGAAACACTGACCAAAAAGCATCACGTCTAGGCATACTAATACTGTTTAAGAAGTCGTTCAACCATAGAGCATTATATGGATGATTCTCTATTGGCGCAATCGTAAGAAGTGCATCGAAGAAAAACCCTCGCATTCTTTCATCGTGAAGTACATATTTATTAATGATTCTGTTTGTATTCTGTAGGTCTGAGCTAAAAGCTGAGCATTTTCTCCATACTAAGCTGTCAATGAATCCGATAATAGCATGAAGAGCCGTATGTCTATTACACATTAAATATGGGGCAACCTCTATAAATTCAATTCCCTTCAAGTGTTCTGGGCATTGGATTGATAATGCTTCTATTAGGCTTATGTACAATATTCTATAAATCGACTTACCAAGTTTCCTTCTTCTTGAGAAGAATCGTTTTGCATTAGTAATATCCTTATTCTTCTTTCCAAACTCATTTTCATATTTATCGAAGATATAACGCGTTATCAGGTGGTCACTAAACTTTTGAAATGGGAATCTAATATCAAAACTACTTTCATCATCAACTCTTGGATACCGAGTTATCAGTAACAATTTCTCCATATCAAGGATAATATCTGATGGAGTCACTTGAGGATGTGATGCAAGTATGATACTTTGTAAATCTGCCTCACTAATTCTATCAGAATTATTGGCACACATTGTCTTTGCCATAGGTTTTATAATTGAATTCCAAACATCAAGGTTATTCTTTTTAACTAATCCATATTTTCTGACTAATGGTCGTGATACCTTATCAATGAATGTTTCGAATATATATGTAGATCCCTCATGACCCCGAAAGATATCCTGTTTAGCTCTGGTCTGTTTCCTTTTTCTAAACGCTTCGCAAAATAGTTTTAGAAATAGAGGATTTTGAAACTCTGGGTAGAGGATAGGAAATTCCGGTAATGGGATATCGTTGTATTCAAAGTACTTTGTAACAGCTTGCCATTCAACTTCAACAAATCCTGTATGATCTACGCATTCCAATCTGTTCATATGGTCTGTAGTTAGAACCGTATCTTCGAATCCTGTCCTAATTGTAACGACTAAATCTATATGCTTATAGCTGCTGATATCGTCCAATAAACCAGTAAAATGACTCTGCCAAAAGTCATCAGATGATTCGTTCAAGGCATCAATCATTATGAGTGATCTACAGCAGTTTTCCGTAGCTAAACAATCAAGATACTTAAGAAATTCTGTTTTATTTTTAAAGAACGGAGATAGCCCCTGAGAGTGAAGGAATGTGCCCCAGAAATCAGAAACATTCCTGTATTGTTCCCCAAACGATAAAAAGGTTGGTAATGGAGGATCAACATTCTCGGTTCTAACCCTATACAGATCACATAGCAGGTGTGTTTTCCCTATACCTGCATCGCCTTTTATCAACAAATATGGGTGATTAGATAACCATGCTTTGCTTTTTTTAAATAGATAATCAATATCCAATATTGTCGCTTGAAGATCGCGAAGACCGTGAATCGTATCTCCGATCTTCTCTGAAGGGCTTGGTTTATAAGATATGCCGTTGCTTTCTGGTCTTGTATCTTTTATTTCCTGTTTACGCCTTTTGTAGTTATCAATTAAATTCAATAACTGACTATCTGCATGTTCGGTAAGCCTTGTTATATCAGACCAGTTGATTATTTCGGACGAATAGTCCTTGATATCACTAACTCTCTCATATAGTTCACAAAGCGTCTTGGTAAGAAATTTGTTCCACTTATTGATATTCTCATCATCCCAATCGTTCTTATCATACTTCATTCCTTTAAGAATCAACCCAGTCATCTTCCTAATCTCATTATAGAATTCTTTTGTTCTGCATAAACTATGAAAAATGTCGGATAATGGGAGATCAATATTCGTCTCTGGTGAATATCTGGGACCAGCTAAGTTGATAATTTTTTTATATCTGTTTTTGTAGAAGTCACTATCTAAAACTCTTTTCCGATGCTTCATCATACCTACCTACAAAGAAATATCTATACATAGGTTTTAATACTCCCACTCCTCATAGCTGAGTGGGGATCGTTTTAATACATCCTTCCTTACTTGCCAGTAGGGAAAGTATATGCAATCAAAGCATTGAAGTTGTTGTAGTAGTGCTTTGTCCAAAGGTGTACCAATTAGTGGACGATGATATTTTCTAAGCAGTCCTCCAGTTTTTTCTGCTAGTTTCAGATTAATCCAGATTCGCTTTGCAAGGATGTTGTAAATACCCCATTTGGTCTTCATCTGTTTGATCGTCCACACGGAGCTTTGCATCCCGTTGATATCTTGCCGTAATTGTTCAAAGTATCCTCTCTGGCTTTCCAACTAACCCGATACAATTCCTGCAGTTCCAACGGGTAATGACAGATGGAAGTTCTCATTGGTTGCCTCGGTAGAACTCAAGATTTTAATAGCTCGGCTTGCTACCTCCTGAGGTGAGATCATACTGTCTGATGACATATCATATCCTCACTACATCGTAAACATATATGTCACTTCAAACGCCCGGCATTTCCTGTATCTTTGATTTCTATTTTCAATGGCAAAGGCGTCTTTATCGTCAAATTTGTGAAAGATATCTAATCCTCTGCCTAAAATGATCTTCCAGCCATTATCGCTTTGGATGTAGCGGTCATGTATTGTATCATCAATCTCGTATGTAAAAGTGATTCCTACCTTGCTACAAGAGCTTTCTATCTGTCGGAAATATTCTTCTTGATTGGAGTCCTTGTAATCACTGTGTTTAGTGATTAGATGAACTTCTACTTCATCGGCATCGCTTTTTATGGCAGCTACCACTTCCAGGAATTCCATCAGGTTACGACATTGGTGGAAGGAGCCTATGAAGGGGTCCTTAATTTCTATCCTCTTAGATCCTTTCAGATACCTGGCAAAGAGGAGGCGGTAGGATATCCCGGTTTGGTTATCCTGGATAGCAATATTACAGGGCTTCAAAACGAGCTCTTCCTGCTTCTCTTTTGGTTCAGATTTACCTGCATCGCTGGTTTCAACTGTTTGCTCTTCCTGGAGCTCTTGCTCGTCTTCTGGGATGTTTTCCTTGTCATAGTAATAAGATGGATACTGAATTTCTTCAGCAGTCATTACATAATGCAAATCCCCATTCTTCTCTGTATAAGCGAATCTAACGGCTGCATAGGTTTTGTCAATACGCATCAGTTGGTCTTTCACTCGCTTGCGGTTCTCCATAGCATATTCCAGCAGTTCTTTGATTTCCTCCTTGGATGCCACCTGGTTTGGATATATCACTTTCATCAAGCCGGAGAAGGTCTTTTGCACCCCATCCCGATCCCGGGTAGAAATATCCGGAACCAATTCAAAATGTTCACGATACAAGGCAGAAAAGTCCTGATTGCGGAAGGCACGCAAAATTTCCGCCAAGTAATCTACCACAAATCCGTAACCGGAGGAGAACATCTCGCTTCTAATGATTGGAACTTCCCAACCCGGCAGATAGCCATGCAATCTATCAAGGTAAGCAGAATCATAATACTGTTCCGGCAATTCATCAAAGAGGTCTGAGTGCTTCAGCATATATGCCACATTATGTTTAGTATTGCCCACAAAGGTCATAGACGCCTCAGCGCCCAGGGTCTCAATGCCCCGGGAGAAATTCTTATTTGCCATATAATTCTTCATAATATCCACAAGGGCTTTATCTGCCTTTTTCTTGCGTCCGGCAAACTCATCGAAAGCTACCACATCCCAGAAGCCCACCAGACCTATTCTACCGTTGGCATTATTTACAAAGAGCTTGGGAACCGAGACCTCACCACCCGAAATCAAGATGCCGTAAGGTGAAAATTCAGAATAAATATGCGACTTACCTGTTCCCTTGGGTCCCAGCTCTATCAAGTTGTAATTCCTTTCGCAATATGGCACCAATCTCGTTAGTTGCATCAGCTTTAGACGTTTACTCATAAACTCCGGATTGAAACCGATACTTTGGATCAATAAATCTATCCACTCGTCACTGGTAAATTCAGAGCGCTTTGCCAGAAAGCTATCCATATCAAAGTTGGACATTTGGATTGGCTTGATGGAGTTCAGTAGCCAAGGGCTGCTTTCTTTATCCTCAGTATAGCAATATTCAACTTCCGCTATGCACCAAACCCCACTGACCAGCAGTTTGGGATGGTTCTTCACAATCTCGGAACTAACCACAACTTTGGAAATACCCATATTGGAAAAGCTCGCTTGGTAGCAGTCCTTCTTCTCATTGAGGGTAACTGATATCTTGTCTATCACTTTGTTGATCCTAAATTCCCGCACATTTGATTTCGTGAGTTCGGCATCCCGTCTGTGAACATAGTGTTTTTCCAGAATGTTCTTAACCGTCTCTATTCCAGCTTGTATTTCTGCTTCATCAGAAGTGGCACAATATTGCCCTAAAAGATATTCCAACACATAGGTAGGAACAATGGCATTGCCTTTTACTGTCTTAACCAGGTCTTTCCGAACTACCAAGCCCTGAAATTGTTCATTAATTTTCTCATCCAATTTATTCATTGCTTATCTCCTAACTCTAAAAATCTATCTCAAACATCCGCGAGATCGTGTAACTCTCGCTTTTATACTCTTTAAGTAGATCAGTTCCGGGTATTCTCTCCTCCAATCGGAGGATGGCATCCCCAGCTTTATCTGCTTTAGTGGTAAGCGTTAATCTGCATTCTATGTCGCGAGCTTTGTCGCTTGTCTCCTTAGAATCGAAGATTATGGTTTTAAGCTCAGATATTGGTTCTCCAGCACTATTGAACAGAGCTATTCTCAATGTTCTACCCTGCATTTTTTCACTTACCGGCTGAACCTGATAGAGCCGGAAAACTAATACTCCGGAGCTAATAGTTTTCCCACCGCTGCGTCTGATCTCCACATCCACTTGTGCCACATCGCTTACTCGTTTTTTGCTAACCTGTAAGAGGGGCAGACAGACCTCTTGAAGAGATGCTCCCCCATGCACATAGCGACTTCCGGAACCTACTTGCCTCAATCTCTGTCCCGCCAGCGGAATGGCAACTTGCACTTCTCCACTCAAACCCAGATCTTCTGCTGTATAGATTAAAAGGTTGAGATTCTTCTCAATCTCTCTACCTATGATGCAACGTCTTAATTTCAGGTCATTTTCGTTCAATTTAATCTTATCATCCAGATATTGATCCTCGCTCAATTCATCTCTTTGATACAGAAATCCATGGTCTGCCGTGATAATGATGTTATTGGCATTGGCAGAGCTCATCTTACGCACCAGAGTTAGCAGTTCATTCATTGCTGTTTCTACCGCTTCAAAGACCTTTTCTTCCGTTGCCAGCTTATCGCCGATGGCATCTATCGCATTATGATAAACATAAATCACATCATAATTACGGTATATGTTTCTGGCATTTTCGGTAGACATTTTGATAACATCTTCGGCTCGTAGTGCTATTGATCTATCCGAGTGATACTTGTTCATAATCTTCATCCGGTTTTCTGTGCCACTGCTGCTGAGACCATCTACCAGCACATTGTTCTTGCCATCAAAACTGATAGTTTCATGAGGCAAAAGGGCTGCCATCCCGATTGAAGTAATACTTGGCAGGGTTCCGCTCATAGCACTCAGTTCTGCTTCAAAACGATCTTCTTGACGGATAATGCTCATTAATTCGGCAGCAATTTCGTATCTTAATGCATCGGAGATGATCACGAAGATTTTCTTGTTCTGTTGAAGGTATGGCACAATGTAATGTTTCCAGAATTTTAGCTGAGGATTTGGAAGAGCAACATTCCATTTCCTTTGCTGTTGCAATAGTTCCGACCATGATGTCCCCAGTTTAAATATTAAGCTATTGCCATAGTGATCTTCAATCTTGCGGGATATCTTCTCAAATGCCTTGTTTTCCTTTAAATGTGAATAATGCAGACAGAACTTACGGTAATACATATCAAGTTCATACAAGCTATTGCTGTAAGCTTTGAAGCCACTTTCCAAGCTGTGTAAATCAGTTTTGGTTGATGCAGAACTATCCAGATAGAGTGATGCATAACAGAGGCATTGATATTCTTTTTCATAGTAAGGATACCAATGACTGCACCGGCGACTCTGAATGATGCTTTGCAATTCTTTATCGCTGATTCTGCCATTTTCCAAGTCATCAACCATACTTTTTATAATCAGGCGCTCCGCATATTCGAACTGATCTATCTTACACAATGTTTCCAGGGTTTGCTTTTCCAGCCAGGCAGGAGCGTCAATCCATTCTGAACATTTAGCACTTAGTTTATCAAATGCATCCCTGTGCTGGCTCAGGTCTTTCATCAGTTTCAAGACATGAATCCCATCCAAATTAATTTTGTGATCCTTAATTTGAGAGGATTGTTCAAATAGTTCTATCACCAAGCTCTTGAGCTTAGGATTTTCACTTTGATAGCCAAATTTAAAACTCATCTGCTCCCAAAAGAACACTTCCAATCCGCATTTAGCAATCAGGCAAAATTTATCCTCTTTATCTAAGGCAAATTCCACCAGGAGCGCAAGCAGCAGTTCTTCCCAACGGGCTTCACAGGAAGCGCATACCGCCAACATCTTTAAGCGCAGGGAAGAAAGTGATTCTTTATCTTTAACAATAAGCCCTTGGAGTGATTCAAGCCGCTTTCTCGACTTGAAGAAATACTTGTGGTCTTTAGTTATCTCCAGGAAGAAGTTGCGGTCTAATCCTAAATCCTGCAACCATAACGATCCCTGATCTATATGCAGCATCCCTTCTGAAAGTTGCAAGTCCAGTAGCCAATTTTCTTGATGACAGGGTTCCGCATAAGCAAAATAGAGAAGAAACTTCTTATCCGGTTCCTTGATCAGCATCCTGTGCTTTACACCGAATTCATTATGCACTACTTCTATCTTTTCACAGCCATCAGAAAGTTGCATAGCCCAGTATTCATCCCGAAATTCCTGTTCAGGATCATACCAGAGAAGAATGCGATGCTTTTCAAATTGCTTTGTTATTATCTGCTCAATCTTAGTCATTATCCTTTCTCTTCCTTTGCCGCAAGCCCGGGAATATTACGAACTGCCCCCGAAAATTTAATGTAGTTAACCTTCACTCCATCATCCAAATCTATCTCTATGCGTTTTTCAGCCAAGGGTAGAATTACCTTTCTTTCCCAATCTTCCAGTTCCATTATCACTTCTTCCAGATGTTCTATATCTCTGCGAGTGAGCATCTTTTCTCTTTCACTAAGAGCGACTGTATTGAGCTGATGCTCCAATTGTGAACTTTTAGCTCTTAATTTGTGAATATACTCCCGCAAATACCCATTGAGAATTATAGACACCGTATCAGCATTGTAACGGTGCATATAAATAAGGGCATTGAAACTACCCTTGGGGCTACTGAACAGCCAGTAAATAGGACGCTTCTTATAACGCTTCACATGGTCGGTATAAAAATCTTTCAGGAAGTAAGTTCTAATTGGTTTTCCAATTGCCTCTTCCAGGAATGACAGGTTTTCTGAGAATTTCTCAGCTCCAAAACTCACTTTCAGAAACTCCTTGAATCTTGCTACGATATCATCTATGAACCACTCTCCATCAAGAATGGGGATCACATTATCGGCATCAGGTATCCAGCGATAAGTAGCAGATTCCGTCACTTCGTCTCCCGTAACTTTTTTTAGATAATCCTCAAGTCCTTCACCTTGATTCGCCAAAATCAAACCTGGTTTATCCAAAGAGTACCTGCCAAACATACAGCCCACGGCATAAGAAATCAGTTCTTTCATTGTGTCCGCCAGTAATCTGCCCTCCAAATCTTTACGCAAAGGGAATGTTTTTCTTGCCTGCCTGGTGCCGTTCATTATGCCTTCATCAAGCGTTAATCTAGCCTTAACAATTAAGGCTTGATTAAGGGTAGATGAAGACCTGATTGATGCCTCCGAGTAAGCAACATCCTCCTCTTCCTCTATACCCTCAGATACTCCATAACGGTAATAAGGATTGCAGGTAAGCGTGATTTCTTTCAGAGGAACATCAGGCGTCAATTCATCCTCTAATCCATAAGCTTCAATAAAAATCCGGTTGTTCTCCTCTTCCAGTTCCTGCATTCTAAGGGTCATTTCTATCCACTGCTCTCTTAACTGCTCATAAGCTTCTTTTAATGAAGACCTAACATTTGAAACCTGTAGCAAGGGTAATTGTTGAAAATCCCAAGAGGTCTCGTAAGAATCCCAATCGTCCTTGGTTATTCTAACCATCTTCTCTATTGTGTATTCATCTATTGTATCATTCATTGGGTATGGAATGTTAGATATTTGTCCAACTTCAAAGTTCAGTGTAGGAGACATAATTGCAAGAATCTCTCTAATAAGCATCGTATTTGATACACCGAGTACTTTCATATCTGAGATATGAGAATAAGAAAATAAACTGCAACCAGCAACATCAAATATGAATCCATATGGAAAAAGCCGCATAGCTAAATTACTACTCGATATCTTAGACCAGCTAACGGACTCATTGAAAAAGAACTCTGTGTTTTGGGGTCTAGATCTCAGTTTACCATTAGAATCTGTAAAATTTCTGATCTCCTCGCCATCATCCTCCCAATTAACCACATAATCCTGGTTGCCATACCACTTGCGGAATTCTCCCCCTTTGTTGTATGGAAACCATTTTCTGCCAGAGGAACGAGCATCAACTCGGTCTTTCATACCAAAACCGATTCTCTTGTGAGCAACTTCGAACCACTGTCTTAGAAAACGGTCATTATCACCAGTTTGTAACCCTACTTTTACATCAGCTACGCTGCCCAAGGACTTGGATATTGCGAAGATATCTCGTATTCTATCACTTACCCAATATGCGATCGGTGTTCCTGGAATCTTAGTAAAATCTGATGTTTTACAGCGAAAAAACCAGCCACAATCAGGATTGGCAATGGCTTCAATTGTTTTGGGTGCTTGGTTTTCAGCTCCCTTGAAATCAGATAGTTTTATATAACCACCTCGATAATTTGGATTGGTGTAGTTTGCCAATGTAAAAGTGCAGATTGGTACAGTTGCTCCATCAAAACCAGAGTACTCAAGTTGAACGAAAGATGTAATGCAAGTATGCTTGATTAGATGTTTACGAAGCTTCTCATAAGAAGAAATGAACATCCACACAAAGGGGGTCATAAATCCAAGCTGTCCTCCAGGTAAACAAAGTTTCAGATTACGCAAGATAAAAGCAGAGAATAAATCGTATTTTACATCCTTGTAGTTTTCTTGCAGGTATTTGGATAGCTTATCACTCATTCCTTTACCCATATACGGAGGATTGGTTACCACTACTTGATACTTAGTGCTTAAGTAATCTGCTTGTTCTATCAATTTTAGAACTTTATTGTGGGTAGGGGCAAGGAAAACATCTCCGCTGAAGTCATTGGCATTCAGCAGTTCGCGGATACCTTCAATATCCTGTTCATAGGGCACAATCAGAGAACCGTAGGTATCGGCATCTTCAAATTGGGAAAGCATCCGCTCAAAGTTGTAAGTAAAGATATCGCGTCCGCATTTATTCAGATAGGGCTCTATCTCTTCTTTGCTAAAGCGGATATTTTTTAGACAGCAAATCATAGGATCAATTCCCCTCAAGAACCACTGTCTATCTTTTTCTCTGGCTTTCATAGAGAGGGCAAAGGCAGCAAGCTCGGAAGCTCGTTCATCAATCTCTATGCCATAAAGGTTCTTGGTGATGATCAATCTGGGGATGTCTATAGGATCATAGCCCTCTTCGCTGTATATCTCATAAAGCAGGTCAAAGGCATAAGTAAGGATGTGTCCGCTACCGCAGCAGGGATCGCAGAATTTTATTTCTTCGGGGGTACAGGCGCTCTCCGAAGCGCCTTTTGGTAAGGAGTTTATGTTATCTGTAGGCGGAACGGCGTCCGCCTGTACATAAAATCCCATATCTGTAGGCGGAACGGCGTCCGCCTGCACATAATACTCCATTTTATCTTTGAGGGTGGACTTGGGATTTTTTGCCAGCCATAACCTGCCCAAGGAGTTTTGCACCATATATTTCACAATCCAGTGAGGAGTAAAAAGTTGGGTGACGGCAGGAATTTCGTGGCTTTGCACTTTCTTGCCTTTCTTTACATTGGCAAAAACCTCATCTTTCTTTTCCGATATGTAGTATTGATAAAGCCAACCGATAACTTCTACATCTTGGCAGGAATCCATAGTCATCACTTCTCGGATCATTGCCAGAATGCTATGTTCACTAAGAAGGTCATCCGGCAACAAAAGCTCCATCCAGTCCTTGATCGGTTTGAAGAGAAAAGGCAGGGACTTACCAAAGTGGTTACAGGCACTAAGTAGCAGGATACGATATGCCTCACTTTGAGCGTCACCTTTGTGAAATGTACTATTAATGGTACCTGAAAGCAAACCTAAAACTCTGTTTCTGTCTCTCTGGCTTATCAATGAGCTGTCTATCACACCCATTTTTGCCTCCGCCAGAATTTGAGGCAAAGTATCGCCAGAAAGCGGGCTTATGATACCGGTAGGACTGAAATGTTTCAAGTCCATATAACGCAGAGCAGTAAGACGGTTGAACCAAGTGTAGGCAACGCACTCAGCTATAGGTTTTAGGTTACAAGTTTCCAGGTTCAGTTCACCTGTAAATTGTGACCTGCCATTTAAGACCTCTTTCAGAAAGGCATTATATAGGGGTTTCGTCTTTTCATAAGTGGAAGCATCGCTATCCGAAGTCAGAACCTCTCTAAGTTTTGTGTTCACCTGATCAATAAGGTAACGGCGGGCATCCTGGGCAAAATGTTTTAGGCGTGTATTAGTTTGTTTGTCTATCATAGCAGTTCCTGCTTCAGGGATTTTTCCAGGAATGCCTGCATTTCTTCTTTGGAGGGAAGTTCCAAAAGGTATTTGGAGACGAATAGATTGTTGTCCATACCTGCCAGGGCATATTCTACCAGGGTGCTGTCCTTGTCAGTGCAGAGCAAGATGCCGATAGGTAGGTTATCCCCTTCCCGCATTTCATTCATCCGGTACCAGCTAACATAAGTATTGAGTTGGCCAATGTTCTCATGATTGAATTCTGCAACTTTCAGCTCGATTAGGATATGGCATTTCAGGATGCGATGGTAAAAGACCAAATCAATGTAAAATTGAGTATTTCCAATAAGAATGCGTTTTTGCCTGGCTTCAAAGCAAAAACCGTGTCCCAATTCCAAAAGAAACTCCTGCAAGTTATCCAGAAGCTGATCTTCCAGAAGGGATTCGCTAAGCACTTCCTTTGGTTTAAGACCCAGGAATTCAAAAATATATGGGTCACGAATCGCTTGCAAAGGATTGTATGTTTCAATGTCCTTGTTTGTGGTATCATAAAGTTTTTGTTTGTTCGTAGAGAGCATACTACGCTCATAGAGTAGCGAGTGTATTTGTCGGGAAAGTTCTCTAACAGACCAGTTTCCCTGAATACACTGGTTTTGGTAGAATTCTCTCTTATCAGTAGGTTCAAGTTCGATCAATAGCTTGAGATGGGTAAAAGACAGAATGGTAAACAAATGCCCTACTGGCAAAGACAATTGTGGACTCAGCGAGTCCACAATCTCGGAAGCAAAATCTTGAGTAACTATTGGGCTAATGTTTGGCGTAAGTTCATCAGCTACTCTGTCTTGTAATTGTGGACTCCCTGTCTCCACAATTTGAGGGTAAGTTTTATAGAATTTTTTATAGCGGTATAATTCTCTTCTATCAGTCCGTGAAATACCCTGTTTTTTAAGTTCAGTTGCCAAACATTCAATAATCTTGTCCCCATACTTAGCTCTATCGGAACCCTGTAGCTCGTATTCTGCTATGTAATAGCCAATCAGCCAGTTGCGTAGAGTCAGCATTAAGTTTACAGATTTTGCAGCAGATACTTGTAGCGAATGATGCAATTTCTCAATTGTTGATACTAGAGTAGAGAAATCTGAGATTCTTTTAGTTTTCATACCTTTATTCTGTTACCCTTACCAAGTTCATTTAGGAAAGCTTGTTTGAGAGCTTTAAGATACTCATCCAGATCAGCATCGGACTCTATAATCTCTTTGGCATAGCGGGGTTTAAGATTTTTGGCATTAATTATCTTTGTTCTGGGTTTATCTCCACCTTCAGGAGAATGAAATGCCTCTATTTCATTCAGCAGGTCCAGAAAAGTATGATCTACATACTGCATCGTTAGCGATGCGATCATAGGAAGCATAGTTTCTTTAGAGATAGATTCTGATACTGTCTGGTATGAGTTCTCAATCTTATGCAGCAGGTCTGGTTTTCCTGCAGCTTTAGTTTTTAGAGAATTGTAGAGAGGATTGATTTCTGCCAAGGTTTTCTCAATATTGTGTTTTAATTCGCGTTGAAGCTGATCTTCAAGAAAGCTGAGTTTTACCTTAGCATCTTTAAGTTTGCTTCCTATATATACTCTTTCATCCACTAATAATTCTTGGAGAGCTTTCAGAGATTCTTGATCCAAGCTGCTGAGGTTGGGTTTGTTATCCCTTAAAAACAAGGAAACACTTTTATAGATATCTGCCTGTGGGCTTTCCATAAAGCGTTTGATGGGGTCAATCAGCTCCTGCTTTTGCTTTTTGATTTCTTCTGCCTGCTCTTTGAATTCTTTAAAGAACCAGGAAGCGGATTTAGTTGATATATCCCGATACTGCTTAATAACCACTTCCAGGGACTCCAGAAAACTATATATTTCCTTTTGTTGAAGGTAATCATTCAGTTTACCAGTTTCTGTTTTCAGAGATTCTTTCAGCTCTTTTATCAGTTCTTTGGCATCCTTACTCGTAGCTGGACACCCCATCAGTTCTTCTGCTGTTTTCTTGAGCCACAGAAAGTCGGCTTGAGAAATTTCCGCCTGGGGCTGGATAATTAGATAGGCATACTTTTCCTTTTGCCTTAGTTCCCTCACCAATTCCTCTTTTTCCAGCACTCTGCCCTGAGCGAAAATTTCAGCTTTACCAAGTGAGATAAGCCGGGCAAGCAAATAGAGGCAGGTGGTATCGATCCAGCCATAGGGAATTTTGGAATATTTCTGAATCAAGTTTGTAATACTTAGTTTCTGAGCGCTTCCATAAGCAAGTTTAATTGTGCCCAGCATATCATTTTCTGCTTCACTAAGTTCCGCTAAATCTTCAAAGTTTGTTTGCTGGTTCAGGATTACGCTTGATAAATCTATGTCCTTCACATTCTTGATCATAGCCAGATTGGGGTAACTTCTGGAAACCAGAGCTTGGGCAGCTTCTCCAATTCTGGTTGCGGCATCAGAGCTTTTGGGGGTGAATTGATCACCCCTAATGATTAGCTGGGAGAAGGCAATCAGCTCCTTAAAGCGTATTTTGATGGATGTCATCCTTGAGCTATTCTGTTGTTGCTTAGCCAGCACAATCAGTCGGTTACTGTCACTAATAGAGGATATGGCTTGCTGGGAGCAGTATTTATCGGTTTTCTTGTATAGAACCAGATCTTCCCAAAAACGGTTATCAGCGGGCAGCACAATCAATAATTCTGCCTTGCCCATAGAGTTTGCCTTAAGTTGAATCTCATTATCATAATACTGGTAATGAGGAGTAATAAGTTGGATGGAAAGTTCCTGCGCTTTGCTATAGGCTCTATCATCTACTTTATGGGTATAGGCAAAGTCCTGTCCGCTTTCGTCATGGCGGATCTTAGCTTTCAGAAAGTCGTTGTAGGTAAACATTAGTTTATCCAGCTCATCAGCAATGGCAGAATCTTCTATCTGAGTGTTTTTGATATTATTCTCAATGGTCTTTTCATCACTTGTCAGGTAGGAATATTCTTCTCCATTGCGTTCTATGTAGGTATCATGTTCCAGCCGGTCAAGAGCTTGCTTAATGTTCTCATTCAAGCTTTCAGGATCAGTTTGCAGGTCTTCCAGAAGCAGGATGCGAATATTGCGGATAGTAGTTTTGAAGTCCTTTACATATTTGAGGATAAAGAGTATTTTCAGGATACGCATGGCGAAGCTATCCATTCCTGATACCTCCGCTGTTTGTATGATGTGCAAAAGGTGAGTTTTAACCATAGGTTTCAGGCCTTCATACATTAGGTCAAATCCAGCTATGGCTCCGATTTCTCGTTTTGCTGTTTGAATTAAGACAAATTGGAATATGGAAAGCAAGCTGCGAGCACCAACGGAAGTATATTTTCCGGGGAAAGCATCATTTTCGGAAAGAGAAATAAATGCTGCTTGGAAAAGATAGGACTGATAAGGTATAAATGGATATAACCCGATAAAATCTTCCGAATCACGAAAAGTTCTGTAGGTTTTGGTACCATCGGTAAAGCGAAATAATGTTTGCATTCTGATTTCATTCTCGTGATAGAGCCGCATTAGCTCGTTTTCGTGTTCCTTTTTCTTGAGTAAGAGCCGTTTTTGGATTACCTCTTCAACATTAGCTCCGCCCAAATTCAGCTTGATCGGGAATCTGGCAGTAATTCTTCCATATTCTGTACTCTGGGCTTGTTTGAGTTGACCAACCACGGTTTCCAGATCAGATTGAGAGGTTACTATAATCCAAGCTCTGCCCTTGCATACAGAATAGAAGCTTTCGGCAATGGTCTGTAAATTCAGCATAAGCTTAGTATTATCAGCTATGAACTGGCCTATCTCATCAACGCAAAAAATCAGGCGAAAGTCCTTGTCTTTTTTAGCGATGTATTCAGCTACTTCATTAGTAAAATCCTCTATTGATACCTTATAATTCTTAGAGTAATTGCTTAAGATGGAATTGATACTACTTTCTGAAACCTGCTTGATCTTAGCATAGGCCTTGGATACATTATGATCTTCCATCTCTGCCATTGCTCTGCCTATTTTCCACTCTTTTCCAGATATCTTTTGATACTCCGTTTGGAATATGTCTAATAGTCCTTGCCGATCCAGATCTCTTTCAAACTTGGCGATATAAGCATGTTTGCCGTAATAGCCACAGGCCTCATTAAAGACCTTCACAAATACGCTCAGGATAGCATCTGATTCTTTGGGATTCCCTGTATCCGCTTTTTGGTCTATATTGAAAAGTATGCTCTGAGCCGGTATGGCTTTCACCTTGCTAATGTTCGCTTTCAGGATTTGGTCATCATCACACTTTTGCATCATTACATCAGCTATATGGAAATCATCATAATGCCAACCCTCCAAGAGCAGGGATATCATCTTGAGCAAATGAGATTTACCCGTGCCAAAAAAACCGGAAATCCACACTCCCGGCAGGTTATCGTTATGGATGTATGATTCCAGCAGATTATCAAGTTGTGACTTGATTTCACGAGTTAAGACATACTCATCAATCTCAGTTCGAATATAACGAACATCATCTGCCATTATAACTCCAGCAATCTTTCGTTCAATATCTTTTTGGAATAGTTCCTTGATTTGCATTACATCTCCCCCTTCAGGGCTCACAATGATAGATATTAAAAGCCCTATAGTATTTATCGTCAAGGATACCAAACAAGGTTAGGTTAGAGCCCTTCAGGTTATCTGTTTCATATTTACCTGGAAAGAAGAGAACCAAGGGTTTCTCTGTAAACTTACTTTCCATTGTGGACAATATTTTATGTGATCTTATATAGGGATACACTTCTCCAACACCGGTGATAAAGATAATATCAGGTGTTTCATTAAATATCTTCTCAATTATTAGGGGACAAATAAACTCTTCTGTATCAGTTAAACCTGAGATAGATTTTAAGAAGACATCTCGAGGTGTCTTAGTTTCATCAGCAATGAATCTATCCAATACTCCAAGGGTACTAAAATGTTCAATACATAGCTGATAAAGGTTAATGTCCAATACTTTGATTTGTTTTAATGCCAGTGCGTTTTTTAGCTGCCCTATATGTTGATACATCTGGCTGGTTTTTTCCACCAAGAAAGGGCAAATATAGTAGGGAATATCGTTGCTGGAGCCAGTCATATCAAGAAACTTCCTGCTGCTCATAAGACCCAGGAGATGCTCATAGAGTAGGTGGGGGTCGTGATATTCGTTGATAATAGCCATAATCAGTATCCCATAACAACCGAAGGAAAGATGGTAGGTGAGAGAATTCCTTCACTGATAATAAGTTCCCGAACCCTGGGGCTAACTATCATCAACCGCAGTTTCATATCTGAATCAGTAATCCCAGAGCTTACAAGCATTCTAAATAGATTGGTTTGGAGTTTTTTTCTGCTACCTTCCGAGATGTCTGCCAGTTTTTCATAGATGTCTGCCTTGGTGTTGAAATATAGATTGAAGTCCGCTACTGTAATCTCAAATTCCTGCCGTATTACTTTCTCAGCCAGTACCTCAAGCGCAAACTCCCTTACAAAATCATATTTCATACAGATAGCATACCAAATAATCTGACACTGCTCTTCTCTTATGCCGGTTGCTAAAATCTCCATCGCTTCATCTGAAAGTTGTTTGACCCTTGTGTATGCCTCCGAATAGATCCTCTTTTGAGCTGCCAGTGTCCTAATTTGCAGTAGATTATCATTGAATATTGTATCTTTCACTAAATCCCAGTTTCTATGTTCCAGATAAAGCTGTGCCAGCAGTACAGAATCTCGATAGAGAAATGCTGCAGCGGTGATCCCGAAAGTGTAACTCTTCACTTCCTGTGATTGACAATAGATTTGGTTTGTTTTTTTTCCCACAAATTCACATCCTACTTCTTAAACTTCCATATCCTACAGATCTTATGAGCCGGAAGCTCCCTCTTACTCAACCAAACATATATAGTATTCTTGGTGACCCCAAGATAAATACAAATCTCCGTAGTTGATAACCACCTGTCTTCCATTATATAGCTCTTTCCTAGATCTAATCACACTTTAATACCCCATCAGAATCTGTCTAAATGGGATACTATTAGAATAAAACCAGCGTAAAATGCTAGATTATTCTGTCAATAAAGAATTGATGCAATATTGGGGTGGCAAGGTAAAAAGTAATCCCCTTATTTTCTAACAGATGCATATATTTGTAAACCTCCATTTCAAGTATAACAGGAAAAGAGTTTATAAGTGAGAGTTCATCTTATTGCAAACCAGCATAAAGCAATAAACATAAAAAACGCATTTTTAGCTCTCTGGTAACTATCCTGCAGCTGCCTTTAGTAAATTTGTATCTTACAATCTTGCTTTAATCGTGGCTATATATTCCTTCCAGAGCGGATAAGAAAAGCTCTCTGCATATTTCTCCACCACCGTCTTATCCACAGCAAGAATCCGCTGTTTCAATTCTACAGGTATTTCTTCCCATTGCTTATCATAAGACAAGCGGGAGATTATCTCAATCTCATCGGTAGAATCATCCTCTTCCAGATAATCCAGAATATATTCATAGCAACGGACATCATACTCAGTAACCATC
>JAKPKF010000162.1 GCA_029553845.1 bacterium
ATTACCAAAATGGCCCCATTTTGCGGTCATTTCATATATAGGCTTTCTTAACCCCAAATATTCAATAATGCCTTTTGGAGTAAGGTCATAGCCTTTTACATCTTCACATTTGCCATCTATATATACAACAGCCATTGTTGGGTGTTCGTATCCTATAGCATAAGACAGGTAGCAATAGACTTCCTTTGCTTTTCTTTTATGCAAATAATCTACTGCTATTCTCCTTGCCATATATGCACCAGAGCGATCAACCTTTGTTGGGTCTTTACCACTAAAAGCACCACCACCAACAGGCACAAACGGCCCATAAGCATCAACAACTATTTTTCTGCCAGTAAGCCCTGTATCTGCATCGAACCCTCCAACGCTCCAGTCCCCTGACGGGTTTACGTGTGTAAGCCCAGAGAATAGTATGTGTTCATCGTCTATCCAGTCTTTGATCGCATCTTCCAACTCTATCTTTGATGTGTTCTGGAAGCTTGCAACAAGGTCTGTTATCGTTCTTCCTTCTACAGTAACCTGGGTTTTCCCATCATATGGGAATCTGCCATATAGATATTTACAGAGCCTCCTGGAAAGGTCGACTTCTATTGGGAGCATTGATTCTGTATCTGAACACGCATAACCAACCATTATCCCCTGATCTCCAGCACCACCAGCGTCAACGCCTTGTGCTATATACGGGGACTGTTGCGCGATGTTTATCGTGATATCATCAATACTAGTTATTCTCTTTGCTATCTTTTTATAATCAACATTGGCTTTGGATGTAATTTCACCCATTATCACTAATTTATTATGCCCACCAAGGACCTCCACAGCAACACGAGAATATCTGTCTTGTTCTAGTATTGCATCAAGAATCGCATCTGAAACTTGGTCACATAATTTATCTGGATGCTTTGGGCTCACAGATTCAGCTGTTCTACTCATATAATTCTCCATTCTTTTTTATAACAATAGAACTGTCTAACAATTTCATTCTGTCAATGATAACCTTGCAATATTTAGGATCTAACTCCATGCCATAGCATTTTCTCCCAAGCTGATGTGATGCAACCATTGTTGTACCAGAACCAAGAAAGGTATCCAAAATTATATCGTCTTCTTTACTTGAGTTTTTTATAAGGTACCCAACAATACTTACTGGCTTCATGGTGGGGTGTTCCCGACTTGCACTTGGTCTGTCAAACTTAAGTAATGTAGTTTGCCTCCTGTCGCTATACCAAGAATGAGACGCACCTTCCAGCCATCCATACAAAATAGGTTCATGCATCCACTGATAGTCTTGCCACCCCATGACAAGAGAGTTTTTCTCCCATATCAAACACTGTTTCATGAGAAATCCAGATTCCATAAACGCTTTTCTGAAATTTAGGCCCTCAATGTCTGCGTGGAAAACATACGCACTCCCTCCACGTTTTATGCTTTTAGCTAAATTAGAAAAAGCTTGATATAAAAATTCATAGAACTCTGTGTCTGATTTTTTGTCGTTTAGAATCTTTAGTGCTTCTTTTGTTCCTCCAGTATAATCAACATTATAGGGAGGGTCTGTCAACACCATGTCAGCAAGGCTGTTGTTCATGAGGGTAGCAACCATTTCTTGATCTGTGCTATCTCCACACATAAGACGATGTTCGCCAATTTCAAAAACATCGCCAACTTGAATGTCAGTCTCTATCTCTTCAGGTATTTCGTAGTCATCCTCAACAACACCTTCTTCTTCTTTTGTTTTGAACACAAACTCGTCATTTGTTAACCTTATATCTTCAAACCCATCCAATCCGAAAGTAAAGTTCTCAAAACCATCTACCGTAAACTCTCCATACTGACTAGTAATATGTAATAGTTTCCTTTTTGCATCTTCTTCACTCTCTGCCTCAATATAGTCTACTGGAAGCAATGGAATGTCATATCCTTCCTTACGCATCTTTAACAAGGTTTTGAGCCTTTGGTGTCCATCAAGAAGTTTCCACTCTCCTTGATTGTCCCACACAAAGAAAGGTGCTATAAATCCAAACTTTAAAATAGAGTTGCGT
>JAKPKF010000164.1 GCA_029553845.1 bacterium
GATAGGAAGGTATTCCCAAACTATCAGCTATTTCCGTTCTTCCACAAAAGACTAATAAGCGTTCATCCTTGAATTTCTCAATAAGTCTTATGGTAGCATCTCTCTTGGCTATGGAAGACTGAAGTATGCCAATCATCTTCAATTTCATGTGAAAAGAGTTTTTCTCTTCTCTTTCCAACTTATCTACCACCCATTTGTAATTAGCAAACTTCTTCTTCTCTGTAGTCCTCTTTCCATTATAGTCATTCATCACCCTATCATCAAGAGAAACCTTTACAACATTGATTTCATAATCTGGAAGAATTCCTTCCTTCACAGCCATCTCTATTGAATATTTTGCCACTACAGGCAATGAGAGCTCTTCTGAGAGCCCTTTAGCTGTCCAGCGGGACAATGTGCCTGTCAAGCCTAAAACACATCTACGAGCTTGTGAAGCTATGAGAGCCTTACATTCCTCTATCTGAGCATCGCTTAATAGATGGCACTCATCCAATATAATTAAATCATACACCTCTTGAGTGTGCTTATGCAAGGATAGGAATGTTGTAAACTTAACAGAAGGAGACACAAATCCAAACTTATCAAAATCCTCCAACCAGGAATCCCTGATTTTATTATCTGGATAGGCTATAAGGACTGTTTTAGGCTTAATCTTCTCCATTATCAAGAGCGATATTCTAATCTTACCTAACCTCGGAGCAGCGTTAATTATGCCAAACTTCCCATAGTCTATCCATCTGTCAGCTAGCTCCTGTTGTCTAACATCTCTCAATCCCATTCTTTCTCAAGTTTTAATATTTCATATGGTACTCTATCTAATGCTATCCTTCTTTTCCAATGAGCCTTATCAAATGATGACTTACCATTTATCTTAATTCCATATTGTTTCCAATAGGCTTCAATTATAATACTCTTCTGTGTAAAAGCAATTATTCTCCCCTTATACAATGTACCATGTAAATAGGGAACAGCAAAGAGCACTTTATCTCCCAGCCTAAGTTCATTGTCTAAATAATCATATAATTGTGTCATCTCTCCAAG
>JAKPKF010000166.1 GCA_029553845.1 bacterium
ACTTTACAGTATTCTAATGAAGATTGGCTTTTCCATAAGGTTTACTTAGAATTTGGTGAATCTTATGATCTTTCTGTTTGGGCTAGACAAGATGATACTGATCCTAGTTTAGCTAATCTTACTTTAGCTTGGGGAACAGAAGCTAATGCTACAGCAATGGCACCAAATATTTTTGTTGATGAACAACTAATTTCTGATGGAGATTACCAAGAAGTTAAAGGAACTTTCAGCGTTACAACTACAGGAACTTATTATATAGGAATAAAAGGATACGCAGACAATGCCATTTACTATTTATCAATAGATGATATTTTACTTGAAAAAACTCCTACTTGCTATAAGCCAACAGCTCTTCAAGTTCAAGCAAGTAGTATTACAGCTCATTCTGCAGAAATTTCTTGGACAGAAGCAAGTGAAAATCCTAGTGTTCCTTATCATGTATATTCTTCTACCGATGCTACACCTCCAGCAGATAATATATCTAGTGGATATAGCGATGTAACTGGTGTTTCAACTACATTAAGTGGATTATCCTCAAGCACTAAATATTATGTTTGGGTAAGATCTAATTGTCCTGGTGATGATTATAGTGCTTGGGCAGGACCAGTTAGCTTTGAAACTATTCCTACTTGCTTTGTACCTACAGGTCTTGAAACAAGTAATATTACAGCTAATTCTGCAGAAATTTCTTGGACTGCTGCAAGTCAACATACTAGTGTTCCTTATCATGTATATTCTTCTACAGATGCTACACCTCCAGAAGATGATATATCTAGTGGATATAGCGATGTAACTGATGCTTCAACTACATTAAGTGGATTATTTGCAAACACTAAATATTATGTTTGGGTAAGATCTAATTGTAACACAGATGATTATAGTGCTTGGGCAGGTCCAATTAGCTTTACAACTACTCAAGTTCCAGCAACAATTCCTTATACAGATAACTTTGATACAAATGAATTTACATTTGTAAATGGAACTCAAACTAATCAATGGGTTAATGGCGTTGCAACAGGAAATACAGGAAATTCTATGTATATCTCTGATGACGGAACAAACTACCAATATGATATTGATAGTAAAAGTGTAGTTCAAGCATATAGAGATATTGCTATTGATAGCGATGTTAGTATTGTGAATTTTAGTTTTGATTGGAAATGTGTTGGTGAGACATTATATGGAACACAATGGGACTATTTTAGAGTTTGGTTGGTTCCAGCAACATATATGCCAACTGCAGGTACACAAATAGAACTTGAAGCAGGCATGATCCAAATAGGAGGAAATTTTAATGGTCAAGCAGACTGGGTTAAATACACTAATCCTGTTTTAGACTTATCTAGCTTTGCCGGACAAACTATGCGTTTGGTTTTTGAATGGAGAAATGACAGTAGTGGTGGAAATGAAGAATCCCCTGCAGCAATTGATAATTTAAGTATAACTATACCTAGTTGTATTCCACCTATAAATCTACAGGCTAGCTTGGTAGGTGCAAACGCTGCTGAACTTACTTGGGTAGCTCCTGGTTCAACTCCTGATGGATATCAAGTATATTATAATACTACAGGAGAAATTCCTAATGAAAGTACAGAACCTGATGGAACTCTACCAAATACACAAACAAACTTTACTACAGATCCAATATTAGATGCTAATACTACATATTATGTTTGGTTGCGTACTGATTGTGGTAGTGAAAATTATAGCGACTGGGCAGGTCCAGCTGAAGTTACTACCCCTTACTATGTGCCAGCTCCATGGTCAGAAGGGTTTGCTACAGTAGCTTTACCAGATGGTTGGACAAAATCATCTAACATGTCTATAGGTAGTAATATTAACCAAATAAATACTGGAGGAGCCTCAGGAAATTATATATATCAAAACTTATATGGAACCTCTTCTTATTCTACAGGAAACTTTTTAACAGTTGCAATTGGTCCTATTACAGGTACAGAAGATTTTGCTTTTGATTATAAACTTGTTAATTATTCTGGTAATAGTGGTGTTTTTGATCCACCTGCTATAGGTAGTGGAAATTTTGTTTTAGAAATTTCAACCGACTTAGGTGAAACTTGGACAACAATTGAAACTGTTGATAATAATGGTGTTGAAGGTTGGCAAAATAAAGCATATCCAATGTCAGATTATACTGGTCAATATGTTACATTCCGTATTACAGCAAATAGAACTGACGGAAATTATTATATAGCATTTGATAATTTCAATTTAGCTAATTGTTTGCCAGTAAGCAATTTAAGTGCTAGTGGTATTACAGAATCTTCTGCAACTATTTCTTGGACTGCTTCAGCTACAAGTCCAGAAAATTATCAAGTATATGTTTCAAACGAAAATACAGCACCAACAGAAGGGGCTACATATCAAACAGTACCCGAAGCAACAATTGATTTAAGTGGTTTAACACATAGTACAATGTATTACGTTTGGGTAAGAACTAATTGTGGGGAATCTGAAACTAGTATTTGGGCAGGACCTTTTGAATTTGCTACTTTATGTGGTGTTGATAATATTCCTTATTATCAAGATTTTGAATCTGTAACTGCAGGAGAAATCCCTATGTGTACAGAAGTGGTGCAAGCAGGAACAGGAAATCTTTGGACAACCGAAAATGCACCAGGTTATGGTTTTACAAATATGTGTTTGAAATATGGATTTCATGGCTCAAATGCTGCAAATACTTGGTATTTCACAAATGGAATAAATCTTGAAGAAGGAACTTCTTATAGACTCACATATAGATATGGAACAAGTAGTACTTATAGTGTCGAAAAATTAAAAGTTACTTATGGAACAAGTGCATCTCCAGTTGATGTTATAGCTACTATAGTTGATAATCCAAATATTAGCAATAATGTTGCAGCTGTTCAAGTTAAAGATTTCACTCCAGAGACTAGTGGAGTATATTACATCGGTTTTAATGCGTATTCAGCAGCAAATCAGTATAGATTATTCGTTGATGATATAAGTATTGAGCTTACTCCTACTTGCTTTGAACCAGAAGATTTAGCGATAGATGGTGTTACTGCAAATTCAGCTAATATATCATGGACAGAACCAGCAACTGCTCCCGAAAATGGATATGATATTTACTTATCAACATCTGCTACTGCTCCTACAGCAACATCTGGACCAACAAATAGTACTAGTGAAACTTCATTCTTATTTGAAAATTTAGACGAAGAAACAAATTATTATGTTTGGGTACGTACAAATTGTAATGATGGCGATCAAAGTGCTTGGGCAGGACCATTACATGTTTATACTGGCTATTGTATTCCAACTAATACTAGTACTTCATACTGGATATCTTCTCTAACAACAACAGGTGGTATTACTAATATTACTCATACTGGTATAACTTCTCAGCCTAGTGGTTATGGAGATTTCTCAGCAACTCACTCTTGTTCAAATGTTGTAGGACAACCAACTACGATTAATTTTGCACAAAATACTAGTACAGGTTATTATTTCTGTTGGATAGACTGGAATAAAAATATGCAATTTGATGCAACTGAACTCGTAATTGCAGCAACATCAAGTTATGAATCCACATATCAAGGAACTATAAATATTCCTGCAGGTACTGAGCCAGGAGAATATAGAATGAGAGTAGCAAATAGCTATCTTTATGAAATTACAGATGCTTGTACTGGAAGTAGCTACGGACAATTCTTTGACTATACCTTTATTGTAGTTGAACCGGCAAATGACGAAAATGATATTCTTACTTTTTCGTTTCCTGAACAAATAGCTCCTGCAAATATTGATAATGTTGAACATAAAGTATATATTACTGTTGAGTCAGGAACTAACTTAAACGGACTAGTTGCTACATTTACTTTATCACAAGGTGCTTCAGCAACTGTTTTAGGAGTGCCTCAAGTTAGTGGTGAAACACCAAATAACTTTACAAATACTGTTATTTATACAGTAACTGCTGAAAATGGTGATCAACAACCATGGCAAGTTTTGGTTGATGTTAATGTAGGAATAGAAGATGT
>JAKPKF010000169.1 GCA_029553845.1 bacterium
CGGAACACTCTTTCCCTACACGACGCTCTTCCGATCTATCATCAAAGAACACGGATAGATTCATTGAGATAATGGCTTCATTGGGGCTATTTAGAAATGCAACATATCAGTTTTTAGACACCTCTCCAGTGAGTTGGGAAAGAGACATAGGTAAGCGACGAGTGTTTGAATATACTGTTGATGTGGATGTGTGTACGGCTCAAGAGATGTTCTTTATTGGACAAGTTGTTCGTATTATGAACACTCACCCTCATATCATTACAGATTTCCTTGCTCTACTTGAGTTAGAGCCTGACTTAGACCCCTTTGTAACCTTCTGTCTAGCCCATTGTATAACAGTTAAGTTTGAGGATATTAATGAGTTTGCTGGAAGTAGTCTCATACCTCCTTATTCTGCTATGTTGACAGGGATAACTATTAAGGACATTCAAGATTTAATAGACGGTGACAAGGATTATAAACCTGTTCGTAAATCATTAACATATGCTTTTAAAGGATATTTAGAAACTAAAATTTATAAACAACCATTGATACAAAGAGAACATAGAGCTGATAAGTTAGCCTACAATCGCTCTAGTTTTAATCAGAATAGTAAATATAGTAAGGAGTTAGTAGCCACATATTTTGATGAAGAAGCTTATAAAAAAGCATTTGACCTATCTTATAAACCAGTACAGGAGACAGTATGAAACGATTAATTAGTGTGGGTAATGCTTTTGGTGCAGCATCTCCATTTTCAAGTTTGTTTGAGAAAACAGTTGTATTGCGTCGTGGTGACATATTAGAGAAACCAATTACTAAAGATGATACAGTTATCTTTTGTGGCGGTGAGGACATTTCACCCACGTTGTACAATCAAAAACCCAATCGCTATTGTGGGGCAACAGAAACCCTTAGCAGTCGTGATTTGTGGGAATTAGAAATGTATATACTTGCAGAAAAAGCAGGGGCTTCAATGATTGGTATCTGTCGAGGCGCACAACTTATGTGTGCTTTGAATGGAGGTAGCTTATACCAACATGTAACAAATCATAGTGGTAGCAACCATAAGATGACAACTAATGAAGGAGAAACTATTGAGGTGTGTAGTGTACACCATCAAATGATGAACCCCATGAATACTGAACATGAGGTCTTAGCGTGGGCAACTACTATCATCAGCACAGTTCACTTAGGCGAGAAGGAGAAAGACATTCCAGTGGAGATTGAACCTGAAGTTATTTATTTCCCCAAAACACGAGGCATTGCTATTCAATACCACCCTGAATTTATGAATGGTAAAGAGAAGGGTGTTCAGTATGCTCGTGATGTTGTTTCTAAATATTTATTAGGAGAGTAATATGTACGGTTTACACAATGTGTTTGAAGAAGACCTAGACGCTATGGATTTGATAGAGGGGTTTGCAGCTACCCCGTCTGAAGCATTAAAGGAAATTGAAAAGAAGTATGGCTTTATTCCCAATTATAATTGGGAGAATGGCACACTCATGATTAAAAAAAGGGATGCCTGTATTCGTTTAACGGGGTTCCCTTCAAATTGTGGTATAATTGTGCTGCATGATTTTTTTAGAGAGGATAGGGATAAGGTATACAGAGAGTTCCTTAAGTTTATCTTCGATATTTGTAGTTTAGCAGGGTATTCTACAGTTTTATACTCGGCAACAACAACACAATCATGCGTTCCAACTCTATTAGAGGCTGGATTTACAGCAATTAATGACTCTGAAAACTTAAACAAGCGTTCAGGTAATTCAATTATCTTGTTTCAAATTAAAATTTAGGAGAATAAAATGATTACTAAAGTTATTCGTGGTGCAGACCCTGAGTTGTTCTTAAAAGATTTAGAAGGACAATCTGTAACTTCTATTGGTTTAATTGGAGGTAGTAAGCACTTCCCTCGTGACTTGGGAGGTGGATTTGCCTTACAAGAGGATAATGTAGCAGTGGAGTTTAATATCCCTCCAGCCTCAGATAAGAAAGCTTTTGCAGCTTCAATCTCGTATGTATTAGACTATCTAAAACAAGAGTTAACCCCTCAAGGGCTAGTATTAGACATTAGTGCAACTGCGGACTTTGATGAGGGTCAATTGGCACACCCACAGGCTCAAGAGTTGGGTTGTGAGCCTGACTATAATGCGTGGACAAATATGGTAAACCCTCGCCCTAAAGCCCCTGCAACTTTACGCTCTAGTGGAGGTCATCTACATATTGGATATGAGAACCCTGATAAAGACTTATCAACTACTATCATCAAAGCACATGATTTATATTGTGGTGTAGCCTCTCTATTATATGACCCTGATACACGTCGTCGTGATATTTATGGTAAAGCAGGTGCTCACCGTATTAAGCCTTATGGTGTAGAGTATAGAACCCTTTCTAACTTTTGGATTAAAACTCCTGAGCTAACAGAGTGGTTGTTTGAACAGTCTGAAAAAGCTATAGACTTCATCAACAAGGGCGGTGAAATCTCAGGCAAGTGGGGTAAAGCAATACAGGAGTGTATTAATAATGGTGACTTGGGTCTGTTAGCAGAGTTAGACCGTCGCTATGCTGTTCTATAGGAGGTAATATGGAAAACTTAAACTATCGAGAGTTAGCACGTAAGTATCAGAGTACGTGGGGTAGCATTTTAATAAAAGATACTAAGGAGGTTATCCCTGTGTATTTTAATAAGATGCGTCAACAAAATGATGAGTCTTACAGAGCAGACTTAACTTATTTTAAACTTAAGGGTTTGTCTTATTCAGAGAGGTTACTAGGTAGTAACGAAGCCTCGTCAATGTCCTTAAACTTTAATGACTTCGACATCTTACCTACACCAGACGCTCAAGTGTTTGACTCTAACAGAATGTCTGTTGTGTTTAATAGAAACCCAGCAAGACAATGGCAAAAGGGTTTAAATTCTAGTAATACATTTCTTGATATACCTACAGCAAACATTCTACATAGATTGCCTGAGAGTCCTGATTATAGGAGTCGGTCAATGTGTGAGTTTAGATGGGACACTAGCAGTTTCATAAATCTGTTTGACAGTTTTACAGCAGGGAGTTTTACAAAAGCTATTGAGGACATTATAAATTATAAACTCTTCTCTCGTTGTGTAGATAGTAAATACTTTGTATCTATCTTCCCTTCGTTAGAAGTGCCTTATGTTTTATTTCGTTTAGATGTTCCAGTAGCATATTACAGTGAAAAGAGAGACACATTCATTTTATTGAATCAAGTCTACACACAAGAGTTACAAGATTTTATCCGTGTAAACAATTTAAATTCAAAAATCGAGGTGTAGCATGAAACCAAATGACCCCCTCTCTAAGTTTCTTAAATTTGAAGACAACTTAGCTAGATATGATGGATATTTAGATAATATTCTCACTGGTCGTAAGAAGAAGATAGTATCTAACTTAATAGACGATACCACTAGAATTGGTATTGAGGTTGAGGTAGAGAGAGTATTTAGAAATAGTGGCATCTTACCTATAGTGCCTGATGTTTCTTTATGGCGCAATGTAGAAGATGGCTCTCTACGCAATGATGGTCGTGAGTTTGTTTCCCTTCCTATTAAGGGAGACCAAATTATATTAGCTTTAGACATTCTTAATGAAACTCTCACTAAAGAGAAAACTTGTATTGGTCATGAGTTTACTGATAGGACTAGTGTACATGTTCATGTGAACATTAGAGACCTTACAGCAGAACAATTGATGACCTTCATCATTAGTTATGTTTTAGTAGAACCCTTGTTGTATGAGGTTAGCGGTCGTGAACGAGGCAAGGGGGTCTTCTGTGTGCCTATTACAGAGAGTTCACTACAAAACCTATTAGGTGCTACATTCTCAAGATTTGAACAGGGTAGTGATAAGTTCCTCTACTCATTGCAATCTTGGCAGAAATACACAGGGTTTAACTTAGCACCCATCTTTAACTATGGTACAATTGAGTTCAGACATTTGTATGGAACAAAAGATGCAACTACTATCATCAAATGGATAAACTTAATATTCTCCATTAAACGCTTTGCAATGAGCCAAAGTTATACTAAGCTTAAGCAACGTGTTTTGGATATCAATACTACTTCAGAGTATCGTTACTTAATACAAGAAATCTTTGGGCAACTCTCTAAGGAGGTTGAATGTACTCTACTAGATAAGATATTGGAAGATACGTCTATATTACTTAAGAATATGTTTACATATTCTAGTGATAGAGTTCAAGAGTTGATTAGTTCATACAAATATGAGATACTTAAGTTAACTACTAAACTACCTTTCATTCAGTTGTGTATTAAACAGGGATATTTAAAATCCTACACAATTGAGGATAGAATTGCTGAGAGTATTGAACGCATAAAAAAGTGGGAAAAGCGTGCTTCCTCTTTATCAAAAGAAGTCACTAAGTATGAGGCTCATTTAGCCACTATTAACCCTAAGACTCATAGTGGAGACCACTCACTTTATTCTAACCACATATCAGGATTGAGAAGAGAAGTAGATACAGTAACATCTTCCATAGATAAAGAGAACCTACTTATTTCTAAACTTAAACTTGGAGAAATTCCAAAGGAAGAGATTAAAATAGGAGGAAAGCAATACTTTACAAGTAGCCTCACTGGCACAGTAACAACAACTAGATGGGACA